>JBDTXD010000051.1:0-8805 GCA_040006375.1 Actinomycetota bacterium | reverse complement strand
GGCGAGTGGGTGGACATGGTCAAGGCCGGCATCATCGACCCGGCCAAGGTCACCCGATCGGCGCTGCAGAACGCGGCTTCCATCGCCGCGCTCATCCTCACGACCGAGGCCTCGGTCGTGGAGAAGCCGGAAGAGGACGAGGCAGCCGACGCCGGCGGCCACGGGCACGCCCACTGAGCTAGGCGAACGCGTCACCGCACCACCGGAAAGGGCGGGCCGCAAGGCCCGCCCTTCCTGCGTCCGCGTTGCGCGGTTCCCCGCGTAGGATTCCTCCATGTTCGAGGAGGTCGTGGCGGGCTGGGACGGCGAACGCTGGGTCCATCGCGCCGACGACGCCTCGGGTGCGCACCTCTTCGTCGCGGTGCATTCGACGGTGCTCGGCCCGGGGATGGGCGGCACCCGGCTCAAGGTCTACCCCTCGCCCGACGAGGGGCTTGCCGACGCCCTGCGTCTGTCTCGGGCGATGACGTTCAAGCAGGCCGCCGCGAACCTGCCCTACGGCGGCGGCAAGGCCGTGATCGCCGCGCCCTCGATCCCGGCTCCCGGATCGCCCGAGCGCCGCGAGCTGTTCCTCCGCCACGCGGACCTGATCGATTCGCTGACGGGGGAGTACCTGACCGCGGCCGACATGAACACCGGCCCCGCCGACATCGACACCATGGCCGAACGAACCCCGTACGTCCTCGGGCGCTCGCCGGAGAACGGCGGCAGCGGGGATCCGGGTCACGGGACGGCGATCGGCGTGTTCCACGGGATCCGGGCCGCTGCGCAGCACGCGTTCGGAACGGATGACCTGTCGGCGCGAACCATCCTGATCCAGGGCGTCGGGTCGGTCGGCGGGCGCTTGGCGCACCATCTGCACGGCGCCGGAGCCGGGCTGCTGATCTCCGACACGGATGTCTCCCGCGCGAGGGAGGTCGCGGGTGAGGTGGATGCGGACGCCGTCGGATCCATCGACGCGCTCAGCACCGCGTGCGACATCCTCGCTCCTTGCGCGACCGGGGGAGTCGTGAGTCGCGAGACCATCCCTGACATGGCGTGCACGGTGGTCGCGGGCGCGGCGAACAACCAGCTGGCGGACCCTGGGGATGCCGAGAGGCTGCGGGACGCCGGCATCCTCTACGCACCGGACTTCGTGATCAACGCCGGGGGCGTGATCCATCTGGCCGGCTACGAAACCCTCGGGTGGGACGAGGTCACGATGGCCGCGGCGCTCGAGGGGATCGGCCGGACGCTCTTAGAGGTGTTCGCTGAGGCGGACAGCGACGGTGTGTCACCGGCAGCCGCCGCCGAGCGTGTGGCCCGGTCGAGGATCGCGAAGGGGCGAGCCGGCTAGGACACGACCCGGTTGCGGAACCCGGTGATCCCGAACCAGCTGAGGATCGCCGTCATCACCACGAGTCCGGTGTAGATGGCCCACAGCGCCATGTGCGGACGGTCGGGGATGAGGCTCGCGCGCATGCCTTCGCTCATGTACACGAGGGGATTGACCAGAACGATGTCCTTCAACCATGGGATCGGGCTGAGCGCGGCCCACGAATAATAGGTGGCCCCAAGGAAGGTGATCGGGATGACCACCACACCGAAGATGAGCGGGACCCGCCGCGGGCTCACCCGCGTCCCGATGACCAGGCCGAGCGACGCGCCGGCTAGGGCCGCCAACGGAAGCAACGTGAGGAGACGGAGCCAGTCAACGTGCAGGTTCACCGGCGTGATCGGGATGAACACTGCGAGCGGGAAGACGATGGCTGCGGCGATCAGCCCTTGGATGGCCCCGGCAAGCAGCTTCTGGAACGCGACCGCCCACACCGGCAGCGGCGCCATCACCCGGTCTTCGATCTCACGGCTGTAGCCGAACTCCTGCACCAGGGGCAGGGCCACGGCTTGGATGCCTTGGAAGATGCAGGCGATGGCGATGACCCCGGCCACCAGCAGGCTCGAGAAGTCCGACGCCCCCTTGGTCCCTCCGACCGCCTGCCCGATCTTGGGGAACACGTAGGTGAACACGAAGACGAAGAGGAGCGGTTGCATGACCGTTCGCAGCATGAACTCGATGAGGTTCTTCCGGAGGACGGCGAGATCGCGGAGCAGCAACGCCCCGAACGCGTGCAGTGGTGTGCTGTTCGGCGTCGCGACCTGCGGGAGGGCCTTCGTGCGGGGGCGGGCCAGCAGGTCACTCATTCGCGTAGGTCCTTCCCGGTGAGATTGATGAACACCGTCTCCAACGTCGGTTCGTCGATGCTCACGTCGCGAACGGCGAAGCCGGCGTCCTCGGCCGAGGCGATAACCCGGGGGAGCAGACCGCCGGCCGTGCGGGCGGTGAGCTGGACGGCGTCACCGACTACCCGGGCGCCGGTGACACCCTCCATCTGCTCCAGATGCTTGGCCAGCAGGTCGGGCTCGTCGCCGGCCTGGTCGCGCACGACGACGTCGCCGCCGACCGTTCGTTTCAGCGCCTCCGGGGTGTCCAGCGAGAGGAGTTTGCCGTGATCGATGATGGCGAGGCGCTGGCAGAGCTTGTCGGCCTCTTCCATGTAGTGGGTTGTCAGCACCACGGTCTGGCCCTCGGCGTGGACCTGGCCGATGATCTCCCACAGCGCGATCCGGCTCTGCGGGTCCAGCCCGGAGGTGGGTTCGTCCAGGAACAGGATGCGTGGGCGGTGGGCGATGCTGCGGGCCACCATCAGCCGCTGGGCCATCCCGCCCGAGAGCGTGTCCACCGCCGCCTTCGCGCGGTCCTCCAACCGGAACACCTCGAGGAGCTGGTCGGCGACCTGGCGCGCCTCACGGGCGCCGAGGCCGAAGTAGCGACCGTGGAAGTAGAGGTTCTCCCGCACGGAGAGGCTGCGGTCCAGCGTGTTCGACTGGCTCACGACACCGATCAGGCGCTTGGTCTCCGATGGGCTCGCCACCACGTCGATCCCCGCGACGAACGCCCGACCGGAGGTTGGAATCACGCGCGTCGTGAGCATCCCGACCGTCGTCGTCTTCCCGGCACCATTGGGGCCTAGGAGTCCGAAGATCTCACCTTCCGAGATCTCGAGGTTGAGGGATTCGACGGCAATCACGCCGGTCGCGTACGTCTTCGAGAGGTTCTCGGTCCGGATGACGAAGGGCTCATCGATCAAAGGCTCGGCGTGCACGCGTGCCAGCGTACAGGCCGTCAACGGGAACGGTTGGGGAGCAAGCTCAGACGAACGGTTTCTCGTGGCTCGCCGCCTGCATGCCGAGCAGGATCCCTGCCGTGAGCACCAGGTTCCCGGCCGCGAAGATCCACCAGATAGTTGAGTCGGCGCGGCCGGGTAGGCCCCAGATCGCGTTGGCGGCAGACAGGGTCGCAAGGCTCGCTGCGGTGATGGCGAACGGCCACGACCACCACCAGACCTCGTTCAGGTGTTGCGCGACCACGACCATGAGCAGGGCCATCCCCGCGCACAGGATCCCAGTGGCGCGCACGTAGGCGTAATCGGGATAGGTGGGCTGGCCGAATGCGAGGAGGATCCGTGAGGGGAACAATGCGACCGCGATCCCGGAGCCGGCCCAGCATGCGGCCGTCACGTACAGGGCGTTGCGCAGCCATCGCATAGGTAGGATCGGCTCCTGGGTCGGCGCTCAGACAGCTTGGTAGGATACGGGAACCGCCCGGGCACCTGCGGTTTTGCGACGCCCGCATCCGGCTCGGCGGTTCGATGACCCCGTGATCGAAAGGCTAGCGATGAATGACAACAAGGGTTTCACCGTATGGTTCACCGGCTTGTCCGGCTCCGGCAAGTCCACCATCGCCGAGATGCTGTTCCACGAGTTCAAGGCTCGCGAGCTCAACACCGAGATCTTGGACGGGGACGAGGTTCGCAAGAACCTGTCCAAGGGTCTCGGCTTCAGCAAGGAAGACCGCGACACGAACATCCTTCGGATCGGGTTCGTCGCGAACCTGCTGACGCGCAACGGTGTTGCCACCATCTGCTGCCCGATCAGTCCGTACAAGGCGACGCGCGACGCCTGCCGCGCCGAGATCGGCGAGTTCGTCGAGGTATTCGTCCACGCTACGCTGGAAGAACTGGCGGAGAACCGTGATCCCAAGGGTCTGTACAAGAAGGCGATCGCCGGAGAGATCACCGGGTTCACGGGTGTGGATGATCCCTACGAGGTTCCCGAGAACCCGGAACTGGTGCTCGACACCATGACCGAATCCCCGGAGGAGTCCCTGCAGAACGTGCTGACCAAGCTCAAGGAGCTCGGCCGCATCCACGACGACACCGTGATGGTGACGGGCGACCGGATGCATTCCGGGTTCACCGACCTCCGCGTCGCGGACTCGGGCCACGTCGTCAAGGAAGCCTGAGGAGTCCCTTACGAACCGTGGGTAGTGCCTCAGTTCAAACTGAGGCACTACCGAACCGTGAGGTCGCTGGTAAGCTCGGCCGTATGCAGCTACGAGACGCCCATCGGGGAACCGGTGGGCGTCTTGCGTTCTCTTCTGCGTTGCCTGGTGCCTAAAGGGGTGGATCATGGAATATGAGATCGGGATCGGGAAGACCGCCAGGCGGGCCTACGGGTTCGACGAGGTCGCCATCGTGCCGTCGCGCAGAACGCGCGACCCCGAAGACGTGGATATCCGCTGGGAGATCGATGCCTACACCTTCGAACTGCCGATGATGGCAAGCGCCATGGATGCGGCGGTGAGCCCGACCACCGCCATCGAGGTCGGCCGCCTGGGGGGACTGGCATGCCTGAACCTCGAGGGCCTCTGGACCCGATACGAGGACCCGGAATCGATCTACGAAGAGATCGCCACCCTGGCTGATGAGAAGGCGACGCGGCGGATGCAGGAGCTCTATATGGAGCCGGTCAAAGAGGAACTCATCGGCCGGCGGATCGAGGAGATCAAGGCCGGGGGAGCGGTCTCGTGCGCATCGCTCACGCCCCAGCGGGTCGAGCAGTATTCGGCCACGGTGTTGGCGGCGGGCCTGGACATCCTGGTCATCCAGGGAACGGTCGTCTCCGCCGAGCACGTCTCGAGCCAGCACGAACCCTTGAACCTCAAGGAGTTCATCCCCTCCTTCGACATCCCGGTGATCGTGGGTGGCTGTGCGAGCTATCAGACGGCGCTACACCTCATGCGCACCGGGGCGGTCGGCGTGCTGGTCGGCGTCGGGCCCGGCAACGCCTGCACGACGCGTGGCGTGCTCGGAGTGGGCGTTCCCCAGGCGACCGCCATCGCGGATGCGGCGGCCGCGCGCAGGGAACACCTGCATGAGACCGGCCGCTACTGTCATGTCATCGCGGACGGCGGCATGCGAACCGGGGGCGACATCGCCAAAGCGATCGCCTGCGGCGCCGATGCTGTGATGATCGGCTCGCCCATGACACGGGCCTACGAGGCTCCGGGCCGGGGCTACCACTGGGGGATGGCGACCTTCCACCCGACGTTGCCGCGTGGCGCGCGCGTGAAGACCCAGCAGGTCGCCTCGATGGAGGAGATCCTGAAAGGCCCCGCGCACGAGAACGACGGCACGTTCAACCTGTTCGGTGCGCTTGCGACCTCGATGGCCACCACCGGCTACGCGACCATCAAGGAATTCCAGAAGGCCGAGCTAGTGATCGCTCCCTCCATCAAGACCGAGGGCAAGACCTATCAGACCCAGCAGCGCGTAGGGATGGGCCGCTAGCCTCGGCTACCTTGCCCGACCCCCCGTCTTCCCTCGACGAAGCGCTCCGACCCCTTGACGGCGTCCTGGCGAGCCCGTCAGCACGCCTAGGACGTCACGGACGACGTTGCTGGCCAACGTTCCGCGAGGCTGCCGTCGGTGGTGCGGGGTAAGCGGGAACCTCCGTCGCTTCAGCGGCCTACGGATCCAAGGCATCGGTTAAGGCGGTACCGTTGAGCCATGTCTGAGCCGCGTCCGGTCCTGGTCGTCGACCTCGGGGCGCAGTACGCCCAGCTGATCGCCCGTCGGGTCCGTGAGGCGCACGTCTATTCCGAGATCGTTGCCCACGATCTCACCGCGTCCGAGATCTTGGCGAAGCGGCCTGCCGGCCTGATCCTCTCGGGTGGTCCTGCCTCGGTCTATGAACCGGACGGGCCTCAGGTAGATCGGGAGATCTTCGATCTCGGCGTGCCGGTTCTGGGGATCTGCTACGGCCACCAACTCATGGCGCAAGCCCTCGGCGGCGAGGTTGGCGCGACCGGTCAACGCGAGTACGGCGGCACGACGCTCCACGTGACCGACCCGGGGAGCAGGCTCCTGCGAGATCTTCCCGAGACCGACAGCGTGTGGATGAGCCACGGTGACGCGGTGGTTCGCGCTCCTGACGGCTTCATGGTGACCGCCATCACGGACCAGATCCCCGTGGCGGCGATGGAGGATCCGGAGCGAGGGATGTACGCCGTGCAGTTCCACCCTGAGGTCACTCACACACCCAGGGGCCAGGCCGTCCTGAAGCGGTTCCTCTACGACGGGTGCGGGCTCCTGCCCGACTGGACGCCGACGAACATCATCGAAGACGCCGTCGAACAGATCCGCGCCCAGGTGGGCGGCGCCGAGGTGTTGTGCGCGCTGTCCGGCGGGGTGGACAGCGCGGTCGCGGCACTCTTGGTGCACCGATCAATCGGCGAGCAGCTGACCTGCGTATTCGTGGACCACGGCCTGAACCGTGATGGCGAACCGGACCAGGTCGAGGAGACGTTCGCTCGCCACTTCCAGGTTCCGTTGGTCCACGTGAAGGCGGAAGATCGATTCCTGGACAAGTTGGCCGGGGTGGTCGATCCCGAGCGCAAGCGCAAGATCATCGGCGAGGAGTTCATCCGGGTGTTCGAGGAAGTTGCGCGCGATCACGCCGATGCGCGCTTCCTGGTGCAGGGCACCCTCTATCCTGATGTCATCGAGTCCGGCTCCAAGACCGCCGCCAACATCAAGAGCCATCACAACGTCGGAGGACTCCCGGAGGATATGGACCTGGAACTCGTCGAGCCGCTCCGCGATCTGTTCAAAGACGAGGTCCGGACGGTCGGCGCCGAACTCGGGCTCCCGGAAGAGATCGTTCGACGCCAGCCTTTCCCCGGCCCGGGTCTGGCCGTGCGCATCGTCGGTGAGGTCAACCGCGAGAACCTTCGGATGGTCCGCGGCGCCGACAAGGTCGTCCGGGAGGAGATCAACCGCGGCGGTCTGGAGCACCTGACCTGGCAGGCGTTCTGCGTGCTGCTGGCCGATGTCCAGTCTGTCGGGGTGATGGGGGATGGCCGGACGTACGAACGACCCATCGTCGTCCGGTGCGTGACCAGCGAGGATGCGATGACCGCGGACTGGGCCAAGCTCCCCTATGACGTCCTGGATCAGATCTCCAGCCGGATCATCCGCGAGGTGCCAGGGATCAATCGCGTCGCCTACGACGTCACGAGCAAGCCACCCGGCACGATCGAGTGGGAGTAGCCGGATCAGCTCCCGACCGTGATCACGGGCTTGGACAGGAAGTCATGCAGGTCTGCCCAGGTCCGGCTCAGGACCCCTTTCTGGAAGCGAACCTGGATGACCGAGCGATCCCCGATCTTCCCGTTCCATGTGCCGGTCGACCCGGTTGTCTTCATGCCGTTCGTCGCGTAGGCGATCATCGCGCCCGATGGGGTGTGGACGGTGACCGTAGCCGTCGTGGGAACGATCGTCGGCTGGTCTTGCAGGGTGAGGGTGTAGAGGCCTTGCGCCGTGTTGCCCGTCCACGCGTCGGGAACGTCGAGCGCAAGGTGGATGCTTGCGCTGGTCTGGGCCGGGATCCGAACCTGACCGTGGTAGAGCGTGAGCCCTTGGTCCGCGTAACGCGCCGCGGGGAAGGTATCGCCATCTCGCTGGATGCTCGATGCGACACATCCGGTCGCACAGTAGAAGGACATCGCCTCGTAGGCCTCGCCTACCTGGAGGTGGAACTGGGCCATGTTCTTGCCTTCATACGGCCCGAGTACGTAGCTCGGATCCGCCCCTGCGGGCGCGGCGTTCTTGAACGTGACCGTTGCATCAACATGCGCGTTCCCGCCGGGAAGCAGGGTCACGTCATAGGCGATGGTACGGCGCATGTAGAAGTCCACCTTGTTGCCCGCCTGGTTCACCGCTGAGGCGGCGAAGAAGTCTCCGCCGCCTTCGCCGGGACCCAGGCTCCCGGTTGTCCCCGATGCCATGAGCGCGCCTTCGAGCGTCGGGTCGGTCGAGTTGATGAGGATGTGTCCGCCGCCCGTGGCCGAGACCAGAGCGCGAAGGGCTTGGTTCCCGCTGGCGCGGGCCAGGAACTCGGTGAAGATCTTCTGACCGATCAGCCCGACGGCATCCTTGCGCGTGCGCTGATCCCGGTACAGCGTGTACGCCTGATTCGAAACGAACGCCACCACGTTCCGCTCTGTCAGCACCACCGGCTTCCCGGCGAACTGCACGTTGACCCGTCCGATGGCGCCGACCATGTACTTCAGGGCCTGCACGTCGACCATGATCACGCCGTTCACCGACGTCTGCTGGGTCTGGGTCCACAGGTTCTCGATGAACGTGGCCGCCGTTGGTCCGTCCCGTGGGTCGTTGGTCGAACGCCAGAATCCGGCACTGTTCCGCGAGCCGTAGATCGCTTTCAGGTTCTCGCTCGGCCAGGTGGGGTCGGCGACGTCGGGGAGGGTCGAGATGCTCTCGAACGGCGCGATGGAGATCTGCCCCTGGTCGATCGTCAGGGTCGAATACCTGCTCATGAATCCGCCAGTCCCGCGAAGTTCGGTTGGGTTCTGCGGCGCCAGGAAATACGTGGCCGGGCTGTCCATCCCCGCGAACGCGGGCA
>JBDTXD010000050.1:0-8812 GCA_040006375.1 Actinomycetota bacterium | reverse complement strand
CCGATTGGTACGGCACTGCGCCCCACATCGAGCGCTTCGGATTGCAGTACTTCTCGAACGAGGACGCCGAGGTTACAGCGCTCAAGACCAACCAGATCGATGTGATCGAGAACGTCCCGCCGCCCTCGGTCCAAACGCTCAAGGCTGCGAACTTCAACATCTACACGGGACCCTCCAGCACCTACCGCACGTTCATCATCAACTCGAGTCCCTTCAAGAAGACGAACCCCGAGTTGATGGATCCGCAGGTGCGGATGGCGTTCGAGTACGCGACCGACCGGCAGCAGATCATCGACACGGCCTGGCTCGGCTACGCCCAGCCCGGCACGACGATCGTGCCGACATCCTCGGGCATCTGGCACGACTCGTCGATCAAGCCGCTGCCGTTCGACATCGACAAGGCCAATGGGATCTTGGACGGGCTCGGCTTCACCAGAGGTTCGGACCAGATCCGCGTGGCCAACGGCCACCCGATGACCTACGACGTGCTCTTCCCCCAGAGCGAACGCGGCGCGGGTGACCGCGCGTTCCAGATCATCCAGGGCGATTTCCAGCAGATCGGCGTGAAGCTGGTGCAGAAGCCGGTGCAAGGTGCGTACTCGATCATGACCGCGCCGGACAACAAGTACCTGAACTGGGACCTGGCGATGTGGGACTGGACCCCGCCGCTGGATCCGGACTTCATCCTGTACGCCATGACCTGCAAGTCGTTCGGTAACTGGAGCGACTCGGGCTACTGCAACAAGGAGTACGACGCGCTGTATGAGAAGCAGGGGCAGACCATCGACGAACAGGCGCGTCTGGATATCGTGAACCAGATGCAGCAGATGGTGTTCGACGACCGCCCGTACATCATCCTCAACTACAACGACACGATCAACGCCTGGAGCAACAACTGGGGCGGGTTCGTGCAGTCGGCTCAGGGGTTGTTCTCGGCGCTGGACAAGCAGAGCCTGATCGCTGTGCACCAGGTGTAGGTGCGCGGCGCCGACTACCTCCTCAAGCGAACGCTGTTCGCGCTGCTCACCGTGTTCGTCGCCATCACACTGAACTTCGTGCTGTTCCGGGCGCTGCCCGGTGACGCCGTCTCCAACCTCTCGCGCGTGCCGCACGCCAGCCCGGCGCTCCACCAGGCGCTAGAGAAGGAGTTCGGTCTGGACAAGCCGCTGTGGGGACAGTACCTGGTCTACCTGAAGGAACTGACGCACGGGAACATGGGGATCTCGTATCAGAACCAGCAGCCCGTCTCTTCCGAGCTGCGGACGAAACTCGCCAACACCATCCCGATGGTCGCTCTTGGAACGGCATTTGCGATCATCGTCGGGATCGGGACCGGGGTGCTCTCTGCCTGGCGGCGAGGTTCGCTCATCGATCACGTCTCCACGAACGCCGCGATGGCGTTCTACGCCGTTCCCACGCAATGGCTCGGTCTGATGCTCCTGATCCTGTTGGCCGGGGTGTTGCCCTCGGTCGGGATGCATGATCCGTTCGCGGTCGGCGTCGGATTCTGGGCGAGCAAGTGGGACGCGCTCAAACATATGATCCTGCCCTCCGCGACGCTCGCCCTGACCCTGTACGGTGAATTCACGCTGGTCGTGCGTTCGTCGATGCTCGAGACCGTGGGGGAGGACTACATCCTCACCGCGCGAGCCAAGGGCATGAAGCCCTGGACCATCATGCGCACCGACGCACTCCGGAACGCGATGCTGCCGACCATCACGCTCATCGCGCTGTCCTTGGGCTACGTCGTCGCCGGGACGATCCTCATCGAAGAGGTGTTCTCGTGGCCGGGTGTTGGTCAGTCCGTGTACAACTCCGTGATCTTCCGCGACTACCCGATGCTCCAGGGAGCGTTCCTGGTGCTCACGCTCTCGGTGGTCTTGTTCAACTTCCTGGCTGACCTCCTCTACTTCCGCCTCGATCCAAGGATCAGCGCATGAGCATCGTCGCGAGGGATCCCGGCGTGGTTGCGGATATGCCGAGGAAGCGTTCGCGCGGCGGGCTCATCTGGGACGTCATCAAGGGCCGCCCGTCGGCCGCGGTGGGTGCCGTGTTGCTGGGGACGTTCATCTTGATCGCGATCTTCGCGGGCCTGATCGCGCCCTACGACGTGCATACCCAGGTGGGATCGGTGTTCGGGCATCCGTCCGCGCAGCACTGGCTGGGCCTGGATGACGGCGGGATCGACATGGTGAGCCTCCTGATGTACGGCGCGCGCATCTCGCTCATCGTGGGATTCGCTGCGGCGCTCGTCGCGACCTTCGCCGGTGGCCTGATCGGGATCGTCGCCGGGTACTTCGGGGGGAAGCCCGAGTCCGTACTCATGCGGATCACCGACTACTTCTTGGTGATCCCGGATGTGCCCCTGATGATCGTCATCGCAACGCTGTGGGGGCCCAGCCTGGACCACGTGATCCTGGTGATCGGACTGCTCCTGTGGACCACGACCGCGCGGATCATGCGCGCCCAGGTGAAGAGCCTGCGCGAACGGGTGTACGTCAAGCGTGCCCGCGCGATGGGCGCGAGCCATTGGCGGATCATCGGCCGGCACGTGCTGCCGCAGATCGCCCCTCTCCTGGTCGCGAACGTGATCCTCGCGGTGGCGGTCGCTATCTTCGACGAGAGCGCGCTCGCGTTCCTCGGACTCTCCGACCCCTCCGCCGTCTCGTGGGGGACGATCATCGAGCACGGCTTCATACGCCAGGCGATCAGCACGGGGGCCTGGTGGGCGATCGTCCCGCCGGGGATCTGTATCGCGATCGTCATCATGGGGTGCTACCTGATCGGACAGGCAATCGAGGACGCGCTGAACCCCCGCCTCAAGGTCGCGCACCTGTCCATCCACGGGTTCCGCCTGCGGCCGCTGGTCGGTATGGACAGGGATGCGCTGTGAGCGCGCTGCTGGAGATCCGGGATCTCCACGTGTGGTTCGACCTGCCCCGCGGCGCCGAACTCCACGCCGTGCAAGGCGTGAGCTTCGCGCTGGAGCCCGGTGATCGCCTAGGCTTGGTGGGCGAGTCCGGGTGCGGCAAGACCACGACGATCCTCGCCATCATGGGCTTACTGCCCCCCAGCGCATCGGTTGCAGGGCAGGTGCTTCTGGATGGGGAGGACATCATGCGCGGCGCCGAGGAAACCGTTCGTCCGCACCGTTGGAAGGACATCGCGATGGTGTTCCAGGGGGCGATGAACGCGTTCAACCCGGTACGGACGGTCGGGTCGCAGATCGTCGACCCCATGATCCTGCACGGAGTCGCCGAGGGCGCCGCGGCGAAGACGCGGGCCGGCGAGCTGCTCGAGATGGTCGGCATCCCGGCCGCCGCCGCCGCCCGCTACCCGCACGAGTTCTCCGGCGGCATGCGCCAGCGCGCTGCGATCGCGATGGCCCTTGCCTGCGAACCCAAAGTTCTCCTGGCCGATGAACCCACGACCGCGCTCGACGTGATGGTCCAGGCGCAGATCCTGGATCTGCTGGTCCGGCTCACGAAGGACCTGGGCCTCACGATGCTTCTGGTCACCCACGACCTCCCCGTCGTGGCGCAGGTGTGCGAGCGGGCAGCGGTTATGTACGCCGGCCGCATCGCGGAGGCGGGTCCCATGGACACCCTGTTCCACGATCCTCGCCACCCCTACACCCGGCTCCTGTTCGCGGCGACCCCGGACCTCTACGGCGACGAAACGGTGGTCTCCATCCCCGGTTCGCCCCCACGTCTGGATCACGAGATCGAAGGGTGCGCGTTCCGCGATCGCTGTGACCGGGCCTTCGACCGGTGCGTCACCGAGACGCCGGCGCTCATGGACGTGGCGTCGGCCCATCGCGCCGCGTGTCACCTCAACGACGCGAGGGTGTCGTGAGCCTGACCCACGCCGCCTCCGCGGTTCGGTCCACCGCGCCGGAGACGCCGCTGTTGGACGTGCGCGATCTCGTCGTCACGTACCCCGTTCGTCGCGGGTTCGTGGCGGCCGCGCGACGCATCCCGCGAACCGCCGTGCACGCGGTGGACGGGGTGTCCTTCCGGGTCCGGACGGGAGAGATGGTCGCGCTGGTCGGCGAGTCCGGATGCGGGAAGACCACCACCGCGCAGGCGGTGCTCCGCCTGGTCACAGCGCAGTCGGGGGAGATCCGGTTCCAGGGCACGGACATCTCCGGCGCGTCGTCCTCGGATCTGCGGCCGCTCCGGCGCCGGATGCAGATGATCTATCAGGACCCCTACGAATCGCTCGACCCTCGCTTCCGCGTTCGCCAGGCGGTGGAGGAGCCGCTGCTGATCCACGGCATCGCCGGATCGAGGGCAGACCGGCACGGGCGGGTTCTGGACGCGATGCGCCGCGCCGAACTCAACCCGCCCGAACTTTTCACCGACCGGTACCCTCACGAACTCTCCGGCGGGCAGCGCCAGCGCGTGGCCATCGCCGCGAGTCTTGTCCTTGAGCCCAACCTCCTGGTGGCGGACGAGCCCGTCTCCATGCTCGACGTCTCCGTCCGCGCTGGCGTGCTCACGCTGCTGGACGGGCTCCGCTCCAAGGGCGACATGGGGATCCTCATGATCACGCACGACCTCTCCACGGCCGCGCACTTCGCGGATCGGATCATGGTCATGTACCTGGGCCGGATCGTGGAGGAAGGCCCGGCCCGCGAGGTCGTTCGCAACCCGCAACACCCGTACACCCGTGCGCTGCTCTCCGTGGTGCCGCGCCGTGATCCGCGCGAGCAGGTGACGCCGCAGATCCTGGTTGGGGAGACGCCGAACCCGGTGAACATCCCGCCCGGTTGCCGGTTCAATCCGCGGTGCCCGGTGGCGGAGAACCGATGCCGCGCGATCGACCCCACGTTGGCACCTGCGGGCCCGAGCCACCATGCTGCATGCGTGCTGGTCGGAGAGGAGAACGGTTGATGGGGAACGAAGCTCGATCCGAGACGCTGTTGGCCGAGGCTATGGAGGTCATGCCCGGCGGCGTCGGCTCCAGTGCGCGGGGCGTTCGTGCGGGATGGAAGCCGTACCCGCCGTTCATCGCGCAGGGGGCCGGCTCGCACATCACCGACGTGGACGGAAACGAGTACGTCGACTACCTGATGGGACTTGGGCCGCTGCTCCTGGGCCACCGCCCGCGTGTCGTCACCGCCGCCGTGGTCGATGCTATCCAGCAGTTCGGCACCGTCTTCGGCCTCCCCTATGAACTGGAGGCCGAGGCCGCGCGCAAGGTTGTGGACGCGGTTCCCAGCGTCGAGATGGTGCGCTTCGCGAACTCGGGGTCGGAAGCCGTGGGAACCGCCGTGCGGCTCGCGCGCGCGGTGACCGGCCGCCGCCTGCTCGTCCGGTTCGAGGGGCACTATCACGGGTGGCTCGACACCGTGTACTGGTCCAACCATCCCAACCCGGCGACCGCGGGTCCGTCCGAGCGGCCACTCACGGTTCCCGCGGGTAAGGGCTTACTCCCGGAGGTCGCCGACAGTCTCGTGGTCCTCACTTGGAACGACCCAGGGTCCTTCACGAAGGTGATGGACGAGATCGGTGACCGGGTCGCCGCGGTCATCACCGAACCTGCCGTCCTCAACACCGGCTGCATCCTGCCCGAACCGGGCTGGCTGGAACTCTTGCGAGCCAAGACATCTGAGCACGGAGCACTGCTCATCTTCGACGAGGTCATCACCGGGTTCAGGTTCGCCCGCGGGGGCGGGCAAGAGTTCTTCAGCGTCATGCCCGACATCACCACCATGGCGAAGGGCCTGGGCGGCGGGTTCCCCGTGGCCGCGATCGGCGGCGCGAGCGAGGTGATGTCGGCGATCGCCGACGGCCGCTACTCGCACTCAGGCACCTACAACTCGAACGTCATCCAGACGGCGGCGGTTTCCGCGACGATGGACCTGCTGACGCCCGAGGCGTATGTCGCCGCTCGCGCCGTCGGGACGCGCTTGATGGACGGCCTGACGTCACTGCTCGGCGCGAAGGGGATCCCGTCGCATGTGGTCGGCCTGGGTACGGTCTTCCAGGTCTGGATGGGCACCGACGAACCCGTCCGCAACTGGCGCGACGCGTCTCGCCTGGCGGACGAGGCGCTCTTCACCCGCTGGTGGGAGGCGATGATGGCGCGCGGCGTGCTGTTCCACCCCGAGCAGTTCGAGAACCTGTTCGTCTCGATGGCGCACACCGACGCCGACGTGGACCGGACATTGGAAGCCGCTGAGGGCGCACTGGCGTCGCTGTGAACGACGGCGTCTTCGTCGGGCTCGATCTCGGCACCTCCAGCCTGAAAGGCGCGGTGGTCGGCCCCGACGGCGCGCTGCTCGCCTCGGCTACGGCGGGCTACGCCACCTTGCACCCGGCGCCCGGACGCGCCGAACAGAACCCGGCCGATTGGTGGCTCGCGGTTCGCCACGTGGTCGGAGGGCTCCGGGAAGCGGTGCCCGCCGAGCGATGGGACGCGATCGGGCTCTCGGGCATGGTGCCCACGCTGGTCACCGCCGACGCCGACGGCGAACCGATCGGGCCCGCGATCACCTGGGAGGACGACCGCGCTGAGTCCTTCGGCGCACGCTTCCGCGAGGACGCCGGTGCCGACCGGCTCTACGCGAGCACCGGCCAATGGGTCGACGGCCGGTACCTCCTGCCGATGCTGCACTGGTTGCAGGAGCACGAGGCCGCCCGCGCCGGCGCCGTGCACGCCATCCGTTCGGCGAAGGACGAGATCTTCCGCCGCCTGACGGGCGAGGTGGCGACCGACCCGAGCACCGCGACCGGGTTCGGGTGCTACGAGCTGTCGGGCGGATGGGATGCGGACCTGGCCGGCGCTGCCGCGAGGCTCCTCCCCGAGATCCGCCCGTCGTCGTCCTCGGCGGATCTGCTGCCACCGGTCGCGGCGCTGCTCGGGCTCCCGGCGGGCTTGCCGGTTGTGCTCGGCGCGGCGGACTCGGTCGCCGGGGTGTTCGGCCTGGGCGCGGTTCGGCCGGGCGATCGCGCATCGCTCTGGGGAACCAGCACGGTGGTCCTGGGCATCTCGGACGAACCAGCCCCCGACACGCAGCATCGGTATCTGATCACGCCGCTCGCCTGGGGTGATGGCTGGGGTCTGGAGATGGATCTGGTGAGCACGGGGAGCGCGTTCGCCTGGCTCTCCGGGTTGTTCGGCTGGAAACGCGAGGACGAACTCATGGAGTCGGCCGCACGCTCGGCCCCCGGCGCGGGCGGGCTCACGTTCCTTCCCTACCTCGGGTTCGGCGAACAAGGCGCCCTGTGGGATCCGACGCTCCGTGGCGTGATCAACGGTCTGCACTCCCATCACTCGCGCGAGGACATCGCCCGCGCCTTGGTCGAGGGCATCCTCGTCGAGTTCCGCCGATGCGCGGGCGTACTCGGAGAACACGGAGCGACTGGTCCGGTCCTCACGGCGGGCGGTCCGTCGGACTCGGCGTACTTCCGCGAAGCGCTCGCGAGCGCGGTAGGCGCCCCGTGCGCAGCCTCACCGCTCGGGTCCTACGCATCCGCGTACGGTGCAGGGCTCCTGGCGGCAGCCGCCGTCGGCGCATCCGAGGCCGACACGTACGCCCGTCCGCCCTCGCACACCAGTGAACCGGGCGACCCTGCGGTGTGGGACGAGCTGGCGGCGACGCACGATGCGCTCCTTGCCGCCGCGCGGAACCCAAGCGCGAGATGACGCCGGACATCGTCGAACGGATCGCGCGCGGGTTCGTGCAAGCCGAACGGCTCCGACGGGTGGAGGCGCCCGGCTCGGCCGTCATCGAGATCGACGGCTTGGCGCTTGCGTTCGCGGGTGTCCGCGAGCCGGCGCTGAACTCCGCGCTCGTGATCCGCGAACCGGGCGATGTTCCCGCGGCCTTTGAGCGCGCGAAGGCCGAGTTCGATCGGCGTGGCCTCCAGCTTGGGATCGACATCGCGGTCGGTCGGCATCCCGCTGTGGACGCAGGGGTGCGCGCGCTCGGGCTAACGTTGATCATCAAACGCCCGGGCATGGCGGTGACCACCGACGCGTTGGCGGAGGCCCCCGTCCCACAGGGCTTCACCGTCGAGGTCGCGTCCAGCCGCGAGGAGATCCTGCAGGCGGCCGAGGCCGCAGGGGCTGCCTTCGGCGATCCGAGCCAGATCATCCGCGGGTTCTACGCCTGGAGCGTGCCGGACGTGCCGGAGGCGAGGTGCTTGGTTGCACGGGAGCCGAATGGACAGGTGGTCGGGTCGGCGGCTGCGTACCTACACGAGGGCGCCGCGGGGATCCTGGGGCTCGGAGTGCGGCCGGCGTTCCAGCGGCGCGGGATCGGTGCCGCGCTCACGGCGGCGGCGGTGCGAGTGTTCCCGGACGCCGATCTCGCGTGGCTGCACCCTTCGGAGATGGCCGAACGCATGTACCGATCCCTCGGGTTCGAGGCAGCGGGTGGATGGGAAGTCTGGGTCGACCGAAGTTAGGGCGCGCTGCGGCGAGTGTTGCGGGTTCGTGACAGTCGCGTGAAGAGCGGGTGTTCTGGCCTCCTAACTTGCCCGGAGCGGGTACACCGGTAGGTATGGATACGCACACCCTTCCCGCGAACGACCTCACCGAGCTCCTCGCCGCCGTCTCCGCCGCGTCGTGCCTGGACCAGATCTCCACGTTGATGCTTCGTGTTCGGGCCTGGCTGGCCGACCACCCCGACGACGCCCAGATGCAAGGTGTCCTCCAGGATCTCATGCGGATGGAACACGCCTACTTCGACTGACGGGTGTGCGCCAAGATCGATGCCTGGGTCAGTCGCGATCCGGCCAGCTGGCGACGTGGATCTCGTTGCCCTCGGAGTCGGCCAGCAGCCAAGTCCCCGGCGCGTTCT
>JBDTXD010000049.1:0-8837 GCA_040006375.1 Actinomycetota bacterium | reverse complement strand
CACGCCGGTGAGCCACCGCCCACGGACCAGCCGAGCCCGCCGCCGCCCTCGGAAAGTCCGTCCACTTCGGGCGGCGGAGGTGGCGCCGCAGACGCCGAGATCAGCGCGTCGGGGGCGCAGTTCAGTGCCGATTCCCTGACCCTTCCCGCCGGCGCGAAGTCCACCCTGGCCTTCACGAACAACGATGCGGGGGTGCAACACAACGTGGCCATCTTCTCCGACTCCGGCTACTCGACCGCCGTGTTCACGGGCGAGTTCGTTACCGGTCCGGCCGAGAAGACCTATGACATCCCCACGCTGGATCCGGGCACCTACTACTTCCGGTGCGATGCCCACCCCACCACGATGACGGGAACCATCGCCGTCAGATGAGCATCCCGATCTCGGGCCCCGCTGCTAGCGTGAGGGCCGTATGCGTCGGATCGCGGTGCTCGCATGTGTCTTGGCCCTGGGTCTGGTCGCGTGTACGAAGGGCTCGGATTTCGTTCATGTCGTCAGCCTGAACGAACCCCTCCCCACGATCTCCGGTCCGTCGCTGACCGGCGGATCGAAGCTCTCGACCGACACGTACCGCGGCAAGATCCTCGTGCTGAACGTCTGGGCCAGCTGGTGCGGTCCCTGCAAGCAGGAGCAGCCGGATCTGGTGAAGGTCGCGAACGCCTATGCAACGAAAGGTGTCGAGTTCCTGGGGATCAACTACCAGGACGACCAGGCGCAGGCCCGGTCGCTTATCAAGACCTTCGATGTGCCCTATCCGAGCCTGGTCGATGCGTCGGGCAAGACGGCCGCACAGCTCAAGTATCCGTCCGCGCCCGATACGTTCATCGTCGATGCCAGCGGCACCCAGCGTTACCTCATCATCGGCCGGACGACGCAAACCGAACTCTCGCATTATCTGGACCTGGTGCTGGCCTCGCCTACGTCAGGATCGCCGTAACGGCGGGCCGCTTCTAGCGCCGCCGGCCGGCTCAGCGCAGGGGAGCGAGCGGGAGCACCGCATCGACCGCAACGGCGGCGAACAGCGCAGCGAGATAGACGATCGAGAACCCGAAGAGTTTCCACGCGCGTTGCGGTGAGGGCGTTCGCCATAGAACCAACGCCTTGTAGCAGAAGACCCCGCCGAACCCGACGGCCACCACGAGGTACACCGTGCCCATGTGCCCGAGCGGCCAGAGCGCGATCGTCACGGCGAAGAGCAGGAGGGAGTACAGGAAGATCTGCTTGCGGGTCTCGTCCTGACCCCGCACCACGGGCAGCATGGGGATGCCAGCAGCCGCGTAGTCGCCCTCGTACCGCATCGCCAGCGCCCAGAAATGTGGCGGCGTCCACACGAACACGATCGCGAACAGGATCCACGCCGGAAGCGCGAGACCGCCGGTGACGGCCGCCCAGCCGATCAGCGCCGGCGCGGCTCCCGCAGCTCCGCCGATGACGATGTTCTGCGTGGTCGAGCGCTTCAGCCACATCGTGTAGACGAACACGTAGAAGGCGATCGCCGAGAGGGCGAGACTCGCCGCGGTCGTGTTCACCGTGATGGCTAGGAAGAAGAACGAGAGGGCGCCGAGGAAGAACCCGAACCGCAGTGCCTGCTCCGGCGTGACAGCGTGCGAGGGGAGCGGCCGTTGCCGTGTTCGCACCATGATCTCGTCGATGTCCCGGTCCAGGTACATGTTGATCGCGTTGGCCGAGCCGGCGGCGCCGGTGCCCCCGGCGAGCGTCGCGAGCATGAGCCAGAGCGAGGGAACGCGGTGCTCTGCAAGGATCATCGCGGGGACCGTCGTGATCAACAGCAGGATGATGATCCGGGGTTTGATCAGTCGGTAGTAGGCGGTGAGCGTGTCGCGCAGCGGCACCGGCCCAGCGTTCGAGGCGACGGCCTGCTCAGCCTCGGCCGCGGGTTCGCCTTCGCTGCGCACTCCGCTCGCGACAAGGGCGAGCGTGATGACCGACGCCCAGATAAGGACCGACAAACCCACGTGGAGCACGATGGCCCACGGCTTCAGGCGCGTCCATACCTGCGCCGCGCCGACCACGATCTGCGCCAGGAACAGCGCGAGCGTCAGCGTCGTCAACCGAACCAGTCCTCGCTGACGAGGCGTCATCGTCCGCGCCCGGACCACCGCGTAGATCACCAGGACGAACACGAGCGCCGCCAGCACTCGATGCACGAACGTCGGTGTGGCGACCCCACCCAGCGCGGGGACGAGTTTGCCGTTCGCAAGCGGCCAGTCCGTGAATGCCAGTCCGTCGGTGGTGTCCCGCACCCGCACCCACGTGCCGGCGAGCAGCAGCAAGCCGGTCGAGCCGGCGATGAACGTAGCGAGCCGCGCGAAGCCGCGGTCGACCGTGAGATGTCCTCGCTCGGCATTCGAGGTGGTGAACGAGGCCACGGCCAGGAAGATCACATCCGCCATGAACACGAGCGCGACCGCGAAGTGGCCCGAGACCCACCAGGGGTCCAGTTCGTGAAAGATGAGGAATCCGCCCAGCACGGCCTGGATCAGGACCAGCGGGATGGCGATCAGGGCCGGCTTGATGATGGAACGCTCGTCCCGGTGAGTTCGCCAGGCCGCGTATGCAGTCACTCCCACCAGGATGGTCGTGCAGATCACGAGGATCCGGTGCGAGAACTCGATCAGCGAGTGGATGTTGCCGCTGGGGAAGAGGTGGCCCGGTGTGCAGAGCGGCCAGGTGGAGCATCCGAGCCCAGAGCCGGTGCCGCGCACCAAGCCGCCGACGGTGAACAAGACCACGGCGACGGCCGCCGTGGCGAGGGTGAGCTTCTGGAAACGGGTCGTGGTCGGCATCGAGGCTCCGTCATGATACGTGCGAGCTCTCACCAGCATCCGCGATACTGACCGCGTGCCCACCGACCACGTCTCCGTCTCACCGTCATGGTCCGAACTCCGCGCCGAGGTCGACGGCGTGCTGCTCGGATTCCTGCAGGACAAACAGGCCGACCTCGCAGCGCTCCACCCCGCGGCCTCGACGCTGGCTGACGAGCTGCTGCGGTTGGTGCGCTCGGGTGGCAAACGGCTCCGCCCCGCGCTCGGCTACTGGGGTTACCGGCTGGCGGGGGGCGTTCCCGACGGCCGGATCATTCGCGCGGCAGCCTCGCTGGAACTCTTCCACACGTTCGCGCTCATCCACGACGACGTGATGGACGGCTCCGCCGAGCGCCGGTCCGTCCCGGCTGTCCACGAACACGTCCGGCGCACCGGCGCGAAGGATCAAGCCCGCTTCGGCATCTCGGCCGCGATCCTGATCGGCGACCTGGCCGCCGTGTGGGCAGACGAGCTGCTCTTGACCAGCGGATTCGACCCTGCCGCCGTCTCTCGGGCGCTGTCACGCGCGTACGCGATCCGGCGCGATATGGCCGTCGGGCAGTTCCTCGATGTGTCGGGTGAAGCCCTGGCCGGAGAGGCCGCGGGCCGCCTCGCCGCGAACCTCAAGGGCGGCAGGTACACGGTGACCGGACCTCTGCTCATGGGTGCGGAGCTCGCGTTGGACCGGCCCGCCGGAGGCGATCTCCTTCGCACGCTCGTCGCCTTCGGGGAGCCGCTGGGCGAGGCGTTCCAACTGAAAGACGACCTGGACGACGGGGACGCCGCGCATGGGGCCACCGCGGAGACCGTAGAGCGATCGATCGCCGACGCGCTGGCTGCCCTCCAGGCTGGCGACATGCCCTCGACGCCGCTCGCCGCATTGTCCGAGCTCGCGCAGATGGTGATGGCATGACCGAGGGCCACGAGGGCCTGCGCAAGACCTTCAGGGACGTGTCGGCGTGCCGCATCGCGACGGTGGGCTCAGGCGGAGCCCCGCATGTGGCCACCCGCTGGTTCGTCTGGGTGGAAGAGGGCCTGTTCGTGGCAACCCGCCAGGACGACGTCACCTGGAGGAACGCCATCGCCGAGCCCCGGGTGAGTGTGGTGATCGACCGTGGCCGGGAGTGGGTGGATCTGGCCGGTGTTCGTCTCTCCGGGCCGGCCATGCCGATCGTCATGGAGGTCCCCGAACTGCGCGCGCCGATGACCGCCTTCCACGAGAAGTACCGGACGTTCCTGGCCGAGGACGGGTTCGAGCGTTTCGCCGCCTCCGTTCCACAGCTGGTGTTCCTGCAACTGGGCTTGGGGGACATCGACGCCTGGGACCATCGAACGCGCCCCTGACCTGTGGCATTGCAGCGTTTTGGGGCCGGTCGTAGGCTCCCACGTGCAACGGTGGCCGATGCGGTAGCCTGAACTTGTGAAAGTTTTCACAAGCGCCTGGGGGTGTGAGTGAGCCAGAACTTCGAGACGGATGTGCTCGTGGTGGGTGGGGGCCCTGGAGGCTCGGCTGCCGCCTACCACCTGGCACGCCATGGGGTCGACGTCACCGTGGTCGACCGCTCGGCCTTTCCCCGAGAGAAGGTCTGCGGCGACGGTCTCACGCCGCGCGCGGTCGCCTCCATGATCCGGATGGGTCTGGACACCGCGGACCGGGGATACGAGCGGGTGATGGGCCTGCGCGTCCATTCCAGGAACGACACCATCGATCTTCCCTGGCCCGACCTGGCGTCGTGGCCCGGATACGGCTTAGTCATGCCCCGCAAGGAATTCGACGCGTTGCTGATCGAACGCGCGCAGAAGGCCGGCGCCCGCCTCCTGCAGGAGACAGAGGCCGTCGAGCCCATCATCACGGACGGGTGGGTGAGGGGCGGCCGGATGCGCTCGGCCAAGGACAAGGACGCCGAGCCCTTCGAGATCACGGCCCGGTACGTGATCGCCGCCGACGGCGCCGCGAGCAGGTTCGCCAAGCCCGCGGGCGTCAAGCGGGTGGAGTCCCGGCCCCTCGGCATCGCCGCGCGGCGCTACTACAGCACCAGCTACCACCCCGGGCCGTGGTTCGAATCATGGCTCGACCTGTGGGAGGGCGACCTGTTGTTGCCCGGCTACGGGTGGCTCTTCCCGGTCGCAGGTGGCCAGATCAACCTGGGAGCCGGGTTGCTCAATACGTTCAAGAACTTCAAAGACGTCTCGGCCCAGCGTCTATTCAAAGCCTTCGAAACCATGCTCCCTGGCGAGTGGGGGATCACCGAAGCGCATGCCGAGGGCCGGATCCTGTCGGGGCCGCTGCCGATGAGCATGAACCGCACGCCGCTTGCGGTGCCCGGGATGGTGCTGGTGGGCGATGCCGGCGGCATGGTCAACCCCTTCAACGGCGAGGGCATCGCCTACGCGATGGAATCGGGAGAGACGGCCGCCGAGCTCATCAACGAAGCGCTGCTGAAGGACCGTCCCGCCCTGGTGCAGACCTACCCGCGCGCGCTGACCGAGCGATACGGCGACTACTTCGTGATCGGACGGGGCTTTGCGAAGATCATCGGCAAGCCCGCCATCATGAGCCGCGCAACGAAGTACCTCCTGCCCAACAAACGGATCATGCCGTTCGCGATGCGCGTTATGGCGAACCTGACCGACGGCCGCGACGGGGATGCCCAGGACAAGCTCTTCTACCTCTTGCAACGTCTGGCGAGCCTGCGATGAACGGGGGACCCGCGTGCTGAGCGACTACCTGCCGATCGTCATCCTGGGCGGCCTCGCGTTCGTGTTCGGCGTGGCCTCGCTCGCGGTCTCATCCCTCCTTCGGCCCTCGCACCCGAACCTGGTGAAGCTCTCGGCGTACGACTGCGGCAACGACCCGGTCCGCCTGCCGCGGGGCGAGCGGTTCAGCGTCAAGTTCTACGTCGTGGCGATGTTGTTCATCATCTTCGACATCGAGACGATCTTCCTGTTCCCGTGGGCGGTGACGTTCCGCAAGCTCGGTCTGTTCGGGCTGGTGGAGATGGCCGTATTCGTTGGTCTGGTGTTCGTGGCGTACGCCTACATCTGGCGTAAGGGCGGGTTCGATTGGGTCAACGCGGTCACGCCTGTGGATGCAGCCATCCTGGAGCCTCCGCCCGAGCCGCTCGTGTTGGAGGTGGCCGATGCCGGTTGAGCGGATCGAGGGAGCCAAGCTCGGCCAGACGGAAGAGGAGATCGAGGAAGAGGTCAAGCGGGGCGTCCTCCTGACCACGATCGACCGCGCGGTGGGATGGGCCCGCAAGCAGTCGATGTGGCCCGCGACGTTCGGCTTGGCGTGCTGCGCCATCGAGATGATGTCGGCCGGCGGCGGACAGTACGACCTCAGTCGGTGGGGGATGGAGCTGTTCCGTGCCTCTCCGCGCCAGGCGGACCTGATGATCGTGGCCGGCCGGGTCTCGCAGAAGATGGCGCCGGTCCTGCGCCGGATCTACGACCAGATGCCCGAACCACGGTGGGTCATCTCGATGGGCGTCTGCGCGAGCGCCGGCGGCATGTTCACGAACTACGCGATCGTGCAAGGCGTCGACAGCATCGTTCCCGTGGACATCTACGTGCCGGGCTGCCCCCCTAAGCCCGAGATGCTCATGCACGGCATCTTGAAGCTGCAGGAGAAGGTCAGGACGCAGGAGCCGTTCAAGTGAGCGTGCCCCGCTCGGTGACCGATCGATTCACCGACGTGGTCGAGGCGCGCGGCGAGATCACCGTGACCGTGGCCCGCGAGGAACTGCTGGAGTCCCTGGCGTGGCTGCGCGACCACGAAGGATTCACGTTCCTGGCGTGCGTTGCCGCGACCGACTGGCTCGGCAACGACCCCCGTTTCTGGATCGCCTACGAACTCCGCACGATGGGCCGTCCGGTTCGCCGTATCCGGCTCAAGACGGGGGTCTCGGAGGCCGACCCGCACGTCCCGTCGGTCACCGGACCGTTCCCCACCGCGAACTGGCAAGAGCGGGAGATGTTCGACCTCTATGGCGTCGTGTTCGACGGGCACCCTGACCTCGCGCGGATCCTGCTCCCGGACGATTGGGACGGTCACCCTCTCCGCAAGGACGAACCGCTCGGCGGCGTGAACACGCAGTACCACGGGGCGTTCATCCCTCCGGTCGACACCAGGACCTCGTGATGGACACCGAGCCGCTCATCCGCGATCGCTCCGGCGAGATCCGCCAGGAGACGATGATCATCAACATGGGTCCGCAGCACCCATCGACACACGGTGTGCTCCGGCTGCTCTTGGAACTAGACGGGGAAACCATCGTCACGTGCAAACCGATCATCGGGTACCTGCACACGGGCATCGAGAAGAACACCGAGTACCGGACCTGGCAGCAAGGCGTCACGTTCGTCACGCGGGCCGACTACCTCAGCCCGTTCCACAACGAACTCGCGTACTGCATGGCCGTCGAACGCCTGCTCGGTATCGATGTTCCGCCGCGGGCGCAGATCCTGCGCATCCTGCTCGGCGAACTGAACCGGATCAGCTCACACCTGGTCTGGCTCGCGACCAGCGGGCTCGAGCTGGGAGCGGTGAGCATCATGCTCTACGGCCTGCGCGAACGCGAGGTCATCATGGACATCTTCGAGGCTGTGACCGGGCTCCGGATGAACCACGCCTACATCCGGATCGGCGGTGTGGTGATGGACCTGCCTGACGGTGGCGAGGCGAAGATCCGCAGTTTCCTTCGCATGATGCCCGGCCGCATCGGCGAATACGAAACGCTGCTGAGCAAGAACCCGATCTGGCTGGACCGGAACAAAGGCGTCGGCGTGCTCACGGAGGCCGACGCCCTGGCGCTCGGCGTGACCGGCCCGTTGTTGCGGGCGACCGGCAATCCCGCAGACCTGCGCAAGGACGCTCCGTACAGCGGATATGAGACCTACGACTTCGACGTGATCACCCGGACAGATGCCGACGCCTACGCCCGTTATGAGATCCGCATGGCGGAGATGCGGGAGTCCCTCCGGATCGCGGCCCAATGCGTGGATCGCCTGGCCGAGCCGGGCCCGATCATGGTCGAGGATCCGAAGATCGCGCTGCCGGGCCGGCTGTCCGTCGGCCCCGACGGTATCGGTAACGACCCGGAATACCTGCGCCACATCATGGAGGAGTCTATGGAGGCGCTGATCCACCACTTCAAGCTCGTGACGCAAGGGGTGGCTGTTCCCGAGGGCGAGGTCTATACGGCGGTCGAATCCCCGCGTGGGGAACTCGGGTTCTACGTGGTCTCGAACGGCGAGCATCGCCCGTACCGGGTGAAGATCCGCGATCCGTCGTTCGTCAATCTTCAGGCGCTGCCCCTGATGCTCGAGGGGTACCTGATCGCGGACGCCATCGCCTCTATCGCTTCCATCGATCCGGTGATGGGCGGGGTGGACCGATGATGGCCATCTTCCAGGGGAGCGTGCTGGAGGACGCCCACGCGGTGATCGCGCGCTACCCGGCCGGCGGTGAACGGTCGGCGCTCATGCCGCTCCTCTACTTGGCGCAGGCCGTTGACGGCCGTCTCACCCCCGAGGCGCTCGTCGAAGTCGGCGGATTGCTGCACATCACCACGGCCGAGGTCGAGGCCGTCGCGACGTTCTACTCGATGTACCGGCTCCGCCCGACGGGCACACATGTGGTGGCTATCTGCACCAACCTCGCGTGCGCGCTCCGCGGCGCGAAGGAGGTCTACGAAGAGGCGCACCGGGCATCTGGTATGGAGCACGGACAGGAGGTGTCCGAGGACGGACTCCTCACGCTGCACGAAGAGGAATGCTTGGGGGTCTGCGACTTCGCGCCCGCGGTGCAGGTCAACTTCGCCAATCACGACAACGTCTCGACCGAGCGGATGCGCGAACTCATCTCGGTCCTGCAGAACGGGTCCGTGCCCGAGCCCGCCCGCGGTCCGGCGATGCGGAGCTTCCGCCACGCCTCCCGCGTCCTGGCCGGTTTCGACGACGCCGATGAGGGCGCGCAGTGAGCTTCGAACCGCGCCTGACCCGAGACTGGGC
>JBDTXD010000048.1:0-8840 GCA_040006375.1 Actinomycetota bacterium | reverse complement strand
CAGGTGCGCGAACGCGCCCTTGGGTGAGGTGAGGTTGGTCGCGGTATCACTCATTGCAGGTGCAAATCCTACCGGGCTGGCCGAACGATGGCAGCAGGAGCTCGAGGGGGTCGCGGAGCCGCGATCCAGGTGCCCTTACCGCAGGGTGCCGAGCAGGTTCGTGAACCCGTCGGTCCACAGGGGTGCGCCGGCGCCGTCACCGAGCGGCTGCCATGCCGGGTCTGAGGCCAGGGCGCCGAGGTCGGCACCGCTGCGGGCAAGGACGATCCACGTGGAGGAGAGCTTCCCCGCTGCGGCCTCTGCGGGCGTGACCGCGGTATCCGCCAGGATCACCCCTGTCAGATGTTCCTCGGCCGCGGCCCGGCCCAGGATGGGCTGCAGATCGAAGAACCGGTTCGAGACGTTGCACGCGATCAGTCCGTGCGCGGTGAGGCGGCGTTCGTACAACTGCACGGCCTGGTCCGTCAGCAGGTGCGTCGGGATGGCATCGGAGCTGAACGCGTCGAGGACCAAGAGGTTGTAGCGAGCCGCGCTGTCCCGCTGCAGGCTGAGACGGCCGTCTCCCACGACGAACCGAACGGACGCCGAGGCGTCATGGACGTAGCTGAAGAGCGATGGGTTTGTCGCCACACGCACGACGGCGTCGTCGATCTCGTAGAAGGTCATCGCATCTGCCGGCCGACCGTACGCAGCCAGCTCGCCGGCCCCGGCGCCGATCACGCCGATCCGCATCGGGGGCCGGTCCGCCAGCGTTGCGAACAACCGCCCGAACGGTCCGCTCTCCGCGTAGTACGCCTCGGGAGTATCGACCAGGACGCCCGACGCGTCCAGATCCTGGATGCCGTGGACGGTCGTGCCATTCAACAGGATGTGGCTGGAGCCCGTCGAGTACACACGATGGATCCCGAAGAACGTCCGCTCGGAGAATAGCGTCGGTTCGCCGGGGACGATGAAGACGAGCAGCATGACGGCGCCGACCGCGGCGGCGTAGCCGGCGGGGGTGCGAGCCACGAGGTAGGCGCCAGCGAGTCCGATGCCGGCGATCACCATCGAGAGGCGAAGATCTTGCGCCGAGCCGCCATGACGAACCAGCACCGCGGCCACGGCGATCGTTGCCGCCGCGGCGCCCAGCGCGATGGTCCGGGGCGCGGGCCATCGGGCCCCCGCCGGCGCGAGACCCGCCGACCAGCCAGGCATCACGAGCAGGGCGAGCACGACGGCGATCGGGTACTCGAGCACGGTCGTGAAGATCAGCGGAGCCACCAGCGACGCGAAGATCCCCCCGAGCACGCCTCCCACCGAGAGCCACAGAAAAAACTCGGTGAGGCGAGCCGGTCCGGGCCGGTCGGCGGCCAGCCGACCGTGGGCGATCAGCGCGGCGGCCGCGAACGGGATCAGCTGCAGCGGCAGCTCGATCCACAGCGAGGGGATGAACGCGAAGAACCCGAGCGTCAGCGGCACGACCATGAGCCGCAGCACGCGCGCCGACACGGTCACCACCCCGGGGCTCTCGCGGCCGAACGCGACGATGAACGTGATCAGGTAGATCGCCAGGGGCGCGACCCACAGCAACGGGAACGAAGCGACGTCCGAGGCCAGGTGCCGCGTGACGCCCAGCATCAACGTTGAGGGGATGAATGCCAGGAAGACCCATCGCCTGCGCCGCCGCCACGCGATCGCCGGCTCGGAGTCGGCCGGAGACTTCCGCGGTTCCGGGCCCGCGCCCGCCGGAGATCGCCTCCGGCGTTCGAGCGTGACGCATGCCACGGCACTCAGGAGCAGGAGCACGTAAAGCCCGGTCCACAGATGCCCCTGATCGCTGAGCGGCATCACCGCCTCGAACACGAACGGGTAGGCGAGCAGTCCCAGCAGGCTGCCGGCGTTACCGGCTGCGTACAGGAAATAGGGGTCGTGGGCGCGTGGATGGGAGGTGCGGGAGAACCACCGCTGCAGGGTCGGCCCCATCGAGGCCAGCATGAAGAACGGCGCGCCCACCATCGGCACCAGCACCAGAAGCGTCCACCACACCGGGCTCCGATCGGTCGGTGCGACCCAGCCGCCGGGAACGGCCACGGGCAACAAGAGGAGCGGGAGTGCCAGCGCGGCGAGTTGGACCGCCGCCTGCGTTCGCGCCGAGAGCCATCGCATCGAGGCGAACGCGAAGGCGTAGCCGCCCAGCAACATCAGTTGGAAGAAGACCATCGCCGTGTTCCAGGCCGCCGGCGCTCCTCCCAGCAGCGGGAGCAGCATCTTCGTCACCATCGGTTCGACCAGGAAGAGCAGGAACGCTGCCAGGAACGTCGTTGCCGTGAACGCGGCCACCATGATGCGACCAGCCGGTTCGGCCCCGTTGCCACCGGGAGAGCCGGAGAGCGACATGTCGCCTATGGTAGGCGCGTGGCTACTGACTTCGACCTCGTGGTGCTCGGGGACGCAAACCCGGACCTCGTTATGCACGGCGGCGACGTCACGCCGGCGTTCGGGCAGGCCGAGCGCATCGTCGATGACGCGCGGCTGGTCATGGGAGGTTCGGGCGGCATCCTGGCGTGCGGGGCCGCGAAACTCGGCCTCAAGGTGGCGATGGCCGCAGTCGTGGGCGACGATCCGTTCGGCAGGTTCGTGCGGGAGGAGTTGGCGGCTTCGGGCGTCGACATCCGCGGCGTCGTCATGGACCCGGAGCTGCCCACAGGGGTCACGGTCGTGCTCAGTTCGCCTGAGGACCGCGCGATGCTGACGATGCTCGGGACGGTGAGTGAACTCCGCGGGGAGCTGGTGCCCCCGGCATTGCTTGAGCGGACCAGGCACGTGCATGTGAGTTCGTTCTTCCTCCAGCACCGCCTCGCCCTGGATCTCCCCGACCTGATGGACGACGCGCATCGGGCGGGTGCGTCCACCTCTTTGGATCCGAACTGGGACCCGGAGGGAACGTGGGACGGCGGACTTCAGGCGCTGCTGCCGCAGATAGACATCTTCATGCCGAACGCGATGGAAGCGATGAGCCTGGCTAGGATCAGCGACCTCCCGGAGGCCATCGCCCGCCTGCGAACCTCGCCCTTGGTCGTGGTGAAGGCGGGTGCCGATGGAGCCATCGCCTCCCGGGCGGGCGAGGTGATCAAGGTTCCCGGTATCCCGCGGCACGTGGTGGATACGACCGGCGCGGGTGACTCGTTCGATGCCGGGTTCCTGGCGGCGTACCTGGCGGGCGAGCCGCTGGAGCGGTGCCTTCTGATCGGCAGCGCGTGCGGCACCCTCTCCACTCGCGAAGCGGGCGGCACGGCGGGTCAGGCCACGATGGCCGAAGCGATGGAACTGGCCGAAGAGATGGAGGCGCTGCGGTGATCGTCTGCCTGGTGGCCAACCCGTCGATCGACAAGCTCTTCGAGGTGGATCGGCTGGTGAAGGGCGACATCCATCGCCCGCTCGGGTTCGTGCAGACGGCGGGTGGCAAAGGGTTGAACGCCGCGCGCGCCGCTCGCGCTTTGGGCGCTGACGTTTGCGCGCTCGCCCTGCTCCGGGGTCACACGGGGCGCTGGCTCGAGGAGACGCTCGCCTCTGAGGGTGTGCGAACGAAGACAGTGTGGACGCACGGCGAAAACCGGTCCTCGCTCTCTGTCGCCGACCGCGACACGGGTGGACTCACCGAATTCTATGAGCACGGGTCTGAGGTGCCCTCCGCCGCCTGGACCGAACTGGCGCACGCGGCCGGGGAGCTGTTCGGCGAGGCGACGTGGCTCACCATCAGTGGTTCCATCCCGCCGGGCGCCCCGCCCGGTGGCTACGCGGACATCGTTCGCGAAGCGCGGGCGGCGGGGGTGCAGGTTGCGCTTGACGCGGACGGCGAACGGCTCCGCTCTGGGCTCGAGGGTCAGCCCGACGTGGTGAAGGTGAACGCGGCCGAAGCCGGTGGCGTGCTGGGGGTGCCCACGGCGCGTCGCGACGAAGCATTGGCGGCCGCGCAGAAACTCCGCGGGCTGGCGGGCGGCGAGGGTCACGCGGGTCTGGTCACCCGGGGCGCCGACGGGGTGGTGCTCGCGGCGCCCGACGGCACGCTCTACGAGGGCGCGCTCTACGTTCGCGGCCGCTTCCCGGTTGGGGCCGGCGACTCCTTCCTGGCAGGCCTGGTGGTGGGCCTGGAGCGTGCGCCCGGAGACTGGGAGGGCGCACTGAAGCTGGCGCTCGGTGCGGGGACCGCGAACAGCGAACTCCCGGGCGCAGGCAAGCTCGATCCCGCGCGGGCGGAGGCGCTGGCGGCGCGCGCCCAGGTGCGTCAGCTCTGATGACGGTCCGGCGTGCCACGACGGGCGACGTCCGGCTGGTGCGGGAGCTGCGGCTCCGCGCGCTGGCGGATTCGCCCGATGCGTTCGGCGCCACGCTGGAGGACGAATCCGGCAGGCCCGAGGAGATGTGGCTCGCGCTTGTGCAGGGCGACGGGTGGGGAGGTTCCTCGGTCGTGTTCATCGCCGAAGACGACGGTGCGGTCCCCGCGGGGTTGACCATCGGGGTTCGACACGACGATGAGTCACCGGGGAAGGCCAACCTCTACGCGATGTGGGTGGACCCCGTGTTCCGGCGGAGAGGGCACGCGGGCGCGTTGGTTGCGGCCGTGATCGGCTGGGCCACCGATGCCGGCGCGAGCGTCCTGCGACTGGCGGCGACCGCGACTAATCCGGCGGCCCTGGAGCTCTATCAAGGGCTAGGGTTCACTCCCACCGGCGAGGCTGCTCCGCTGCGCACCGGTTCGGATCTCAGGTGCCTGGCGTTGGAGCGGGAGCTCTAACCGAAGATCATCGGAGCGCGTACTCCCGGCATCGAACACATGGAGATCGGCGTCGACACGGCGATGCTCCCTGTGTTCCCCCTCAGGACAAGACGACGGATCGGGTCAGGTGCTTCGGATGATCGGGGTCGAGCCCTCGCGCCTCGGCCAAGGCGACCGCGGCTCGCTGGATCATCACGAGTTCGGCCATGGGGTCAAGGGTCGCTTCGACGACGGTGGCGCCCGTGGTGCGGATGTCGGCGGCAACGGCCGGGTCACCGGTGCCGAGGATCCACACCAGTGTTGTCGGGCCGGCCAAGCTGACCGGCCCGTGCCGGTATTCCATGGCGGGGTAGGACTCGGTGTGCGCCTGGGCCGCCTCTCGCATCTTGAGGGCGGCCTCGTTCGCCAGACCCACGCTCCAACCGTGCCCTAGGAACACGAAATGATCGAACGCCGCGATGTCAACGGGGAGCGGCGCGGCGAGGGCCTGTTCGGCGTCGGCGATGGTCTCGGTCAGGTCCTCGCCCAGATGCGCCCGCAGGAGCGCGAGCGCGGTCGTTGCGAACCTGGTCTGCACCACACTGGTCTCGTCCGCGAAGTCCAGGAAGATGTTGAGACTGGCGGCCGTCGGGATCGGGGTGCCGGGAACGGCGCTGATCGCGACGCTCACCAACTCCGATGGGAGCCCCTGGAGCATGCGCGCGACCTCGGTCGTGGTGCCACTCCGGCTGAGTGCGACCCAGCGATCGTATGTTCGCTCCCGCGGAGCCTCGCTCGCGGCGAAGGCGTCCGTCTCCCCGTGCCCGGCGGCTTCACGGAGCGAAGCGTAGGCCTGCGCGATGAACCACGAGGTCCCGCAGCCGATGATCGCGACGCGTTCGCCATGCTGGGGGAGGAAGACGCCGGCTCCCCGAACACGGGCAAGCGCCTCGCGCCAGCAGTCCGGCTGGGACTCGATCTCATGCGCGGTTTCGCTCATCCCGGGCGAGGATAGAGCAGGAACGCTCATCAGGCCAGTCCCACTCCTTATACTCGCCATCATGCGGCAGGCCGATCGATTGAGCACCATCCTGGAGCGGCTTGCCGCCGACGGCACGGTCGGCGTTGCCGAGCTCTGCGAGGACCTCGACGTGAGCGCCGCCACCATCCGGCGGGACCTCGAACTGCTCGAGGAGCAGCGGTTGCTGGCACGCACCCACGGCGGAGCCGTCCCGCTCGGCGTCCTCTACGAACTCCCGCTGCGGTACAAATCCGGCCGGCACCAGGAGGAGAAGCGCAGGATCGCCGCCGCAGCCGCAGCGCTCGTCGCGGACGGGGTTGCGGTCGGCCTTACCGGTGGGACCACGTCCACCGAGGTGGCGCGCGCCCTGGTCGATCACCAACGGCTCACCGTGGTGACGAACGCCCTGAACATCGCGAGCGAACTCGCCGTCCGGCCCAACCTCAAGCTTGTGGTTACGGGGGGGTACGCGCGCGCCGAGTCCTACGAGCTGGTGGGCCCGCTCGCCGAGGCGTCGCTCGCCGCGCTCAACCTGGACATCGTGTTCCTGGGCACCGACGGGATCGACGCCCGCGCCGGACTTACGACCCACCACGAGGTCGAGGCGCACACAAACCTGGCGCTCATCGAACGGGCCCGGCGGGTCGTGGTGGTCGCGGACTCCTCGAAGATCGGCGCCGTCGCCTTCGCGAGGATCTGCCCGGTGGACCGCGTGCATGAACTCATCACCGACATCGAGGCCGATCCGGGCGCGGTCGCGGCGCTCCGGGAGGCCGGCGTTGCCGTCTCCACCGTCTGACCCCTTCTCCGTGCTCCGAGACCTTCCCCTGCGCGAGTTCCGCCCCGAAGCGGCGCTCTCGGCGAAGGCAACGGTTGTCGAACGATGCCGGTTCCCCGCCGTCGATGCGCACAACCACCTGGGCCGATGGCTCACGGGACGCTGGGCCGCGCGCGATGTCGGCGCGCTCCTTTCGCGGATGGATCAGGTGAACGTCGCCGCGATCGTGAACCTGGACGGGATGTGGGCGCGGGAACTCGAGGCCAACCTGGACAGATATGACCGCGCCCATCCGGGCCGGTTCGCGACGTTCGCGCAGCTGGACTGGAGCGAACTGGAGGCTGGATCCGGTTTCGGTGAACGGCTCGCCGCCGGCGTTGGGGAGTCGGCGGCCCGAGGGGCGCGGGGACTCAAGGTGTGGAAGAACCTGGGCCTGCACTTGCGCGATGGACGCGGGAAGCTCCTCATGCCCGATGATCCGCGCCTGGCGCCGGTGTGGGCGGCGTGCGCCGGCGCGCAGATCCCGGTGCTGATCCACACCGCCGACCCCGTCGCGTTCTTCCAGCCGCTCACCGCGCGGAACGAACGGCTCGAAGAGCTGTTGGAGAATCCCGACTGGTGGTTCGGCAACCGCCGGCGGTTCCCCCGGTTCGAACGGCTGATGGAGCGCTTCGAGCGACTGATCGCTGCGAACCCGGACACCACGTTCATCGGGGCGCATGTTGCCGGGAACGCGGAGGACCTCTCATGGGTTTCGCGCATGCTCAAGACCTATCCGAACCTGCACGCCGACATCGGCGCCCGGCTCGCCGAACTCGGACGTCAGCCCAGGGCGGTTGCCGCGCTCTTCAAGCAGCACCCGCGCCGGATCCTGCTCGGCACCGATCAGTTCCCGCCCTCCGCGCGCACCTATCAGGTGTATGCCCGTTTCCTCGAGACCGCCGACGAACATTTCCCGTACTCCACGGGCGAGCCGCCGGTTCAGGGCCGATGGGCGGTCAGCGGGCTGGGGTTGCCGGATACCGTGCTGCGCAGGGTCTATCGGGACAACGCCGTTCGTCTCATCCCGGGACTCCGCGCATGAGCGTTCCCGTCGAAGGCCTGACGCCGCAGACGCCATCCTCTCCTCCCGGCCGGGGTGGACGCCTGCGCACGCCGGTCACCGCACCCGCAACCGCGGTGCAGGGCCTGTTCATCGTGGTCGGGTTCGTCATCGCCGCATTCTTCCCGTTCCTGGCGATCTACCTCAAGGGGCGTGACCTCGACGAAACGCAGATCGGGTTCGTCATCGCGTCAATGGCGGTGGCTCGGCTCATCTTCCTGCCCCTGTGGGGGCATTTCGCCGACACTCGGCTGGGGCGGCTCACCGTCCTTCAGGTGGGAACGGTCGGTGCGGCGCTCGCCGGGCTGCTGATGAACCGCGTGGACGGCATGTTCGCGATCGCAGCGGCGATGTTCATCCTGTCGATCTTCATGGTGAGCGTCGGACCGAACGTCGACGCGATCGCGCTCGTGCACCTGGGCGAGGACAACATGGCCGACTACGGCCGGATCCGCGGGTGGGAGAGTCTGAGCTATGCAGCGGGCTGCCTGGTGTTCGGCGCCATCCTGCAGGCGGCGGGCATCACCTGGGCCATGCCGATCTACGCGCTGTCGAGCATCCTGGTCATGGGCTGGAGCCTCACGATCAAGCGAGATCGACCGGTGGACGTGCCGGAGCATGGGAAGTTGGGGGCGGTCGGCGCTGTCTTCAAGGTGGCACCTCGCTTCTGGGGGTTCCTGGTCGCGGTCCTCATCATGTGGACCGGGTTCAACGCCGCGTGGAACTTCCTGTCGATCAAGATCGAGAGCGGTGGTGGTGGGCCACTCCTGGTTGGCATCGGGACGGCGATGGGCGGGCTGGTCGAGGTCGTGGTGATGCGGGTGTCGTCCCGGCTGCACCGCGGGATCGGCCTTCGATCCGTCTATGCGCTCGGATGCGTCGTCTATGCGACCGCATTCCTTCTCTGGGGCCTCATCGCGAACCCAACCATCGTCGCGATGCTGACGGTGTTCGAAGGGGCGGGGTTCGCATTGCTGTTCACGACGTCCGTGGTGGTCGTCGGGCGGCTCCTGCCGGAGTCGCTCTACTCCACCGGGAACTCCATCACGGGCATGGTCGCGTTCGGGATCGGGCCGATCCTTGGCGCGGGGATCGGCGGCTACGTCTATCAACACGCGGGCGCGACCACGCTGTACGTGGGGGCCTCGCTCTTGGCGCTCGGGGGTGGTCTCGTGTCATGGTTCGCGTTGTCCACGCCTGC
>JBDTXD010000047.1:0-8868 GCA_040006375.1 Actinomycetota bacterium | reverse complement strand
CGATCAGACCCCACTCCTGCTCCATCTCGAAGGGGCCGATCACCTGGCGGTGCAGGACGCTGTCTTTGAAGCCGGGGGCGAGTTCGTCGTAGCCGGCGATGACCCGGTCCGCGTAGGCCTCGAGCTCTTCGGTGTGCGGCTTCTCGCTCCACTCAGCCGGCACCCACTGGGTGAAGAGGGAGACGATGTGTGTCCCCTCCGGACTGAGGGTCTTGTCGTACACCGTGGGCATGCATCCGTCGCTGAACGGCGCCGTTGCCGGACGCCCCGCGCGAGCCTCCTCGAAGGCCGTCTCCAGGTAGGCGATTGAGTGTGCCAGTTCGAACCCACCGGTCAGATCCGTCATATCCGGGTTCGACGTGAACACGGGCGCCTTGGAGAGTGCGCAGTTGACCTTCACCGTGCCGCTACGCGTCTGCCAGTTGCGGATGTCGTCCACGAACTCCGCGGGCAGGTCCGCCGCGTCAAGTTGTTGGAGGAAGGTGATCTTCGGGTGCACGGCGGTGACGACCAGTGGAGACGCGATCTCTTCGCCGCCCTCCAGGATCACGCCCGTGGCCCTGCCCCCCTTCGTGCGGATCCTCGCGACCCGTGCGTTGCAACGGACCTGTGCCCCGAAGGCCTCTGCACTCCTCTGGATCGCGGCCGCCACCGCACCCATACCGCCTTCGGGCACCGCCCACGCACCAAGGTGTCCGTCGCCGACATCGCCGATCGAGTGATGGGCCATCACGTAGCCCGTGCCGGGTTCGTGAGGTCCCGCCCACGTGCCGATCAGCCCGTTCAGGGCCATCACCGTCTTGACCTGATCGGACTCGAAGAACCGATCGAGCAGATCGACGATGGACATCGTCATCAACCGGGTGATGTCGGCCACGCCCTTCACCTTCAACCCTCGATAGCGCCACGCGATCTTGAGCTGGTCCCGCAGATCCTTGAGGCTCGGGGACCCGATCTTCGGCGGCGTGGTCATTAGGAGCGGTCCCAACACGGCCGCCAGACCTCCGATCCATGCGTCCCACTGTGCGATGGCGTCGGCGTCCTTACGAGAGAACTTGGCGAACTCCTCGTAGTTGGTCTTCGCGTCGTCGTCGTATTGGGCGATGTAGCGGCCATCGGGGAACGGCAGGAAATATGGGCCCGTCGGGAACATCTTGTACCCGTGCTTGGCCAGCTGGAGGTCGCGCATGATCGTGTCGGGCATGAGGCTCATCACGTAACTCAAGGTGGTCACCCGGAACTCCGGGGCATCCGGCCACGGGGACATGGTGTCGGCCGCACCGCCGGTCTTGTGTCGCGCCTCCAGGATCAGGGTGCTGGCGCCGGCCTTCGCGAGGTAGGCACCTGCGACGAGGCCGTTGTGGCCACCACCGATCACGATGGCGTCGTATCGATGCGGAGTCATCGGGTCCGCTTCCTTTTCTGACCGAGGGTTGGGTCGACGGACAGCACGATACTACTGAACGGCCATTCAAAGCAAGTCGTTTATCCTGAACGTCCAACAGGAAACCCTGCAGGTCAGGGGCGTTCAATCTGGCTGGCCCGCGCGTCAGGTTGAATGGAAGTCAGCCCGCCGGGACATCCAAGCGTGGCTCGAGGACGCTGCGGCGGAGCGGCCAGAGCAGCACGGTCCCCACGAGCGCGCCCGCACCGGCCATGACATACACCGTCCGCGGTCCGAAGAGCGAGACGAGCGGGCCCGCGACGGCGTAGCCGATCGCCAGGCTGAGGTTCTGCGCCCCATCCATCGCGGCAACCACCCTGCTTCGGACGACATCCGGAGCCCTTCGGACCTGGATACTTCGGATCGCAACGATGCTCACCGCATCGAACGTCCCGTTGAGGAACGCGAGGCAGAGCACGGCCACGTACACCGGGGCGACCCCGGTCAGGCCCATGGTCAACGCGAACCCACCGTTCATCATCACCAGCCACTTGGTCTCGACCTCCGGTGTGAGCCGTCGAGCGGCGAAGGAGCCGACGACAGAACCGATCCCCCAGGATGCGATGATGAATCCGTACCCGCGTGCGACATCCGCGCTCGAGTCGAAGAACGTGCTCACGAGCGGCAGGTCCGAGACCATCACGAATCCGATGAACATGACCATGATGGTGAATGCCACGAGTATCCGCCTGAGGATGTCGTCGGCCATGATGAACCGCATCCCCGCCCATATCCCCGCGTGCGCGGCATGATCCTCGGCGGACACGGTCTCGTGGAACGATCGCCGCACGCTCCAGATGAGCCACGCGGATACCAGGAACGTGGCCGCGTTCGCGGCGAAGATCCAGTTCGGACCGATCACACCCAGGAGGACGCCACCGAGCGCCGGCCCTAGGAAGATCCCGCTGTTGACCCCGATCTGCACCAGGCTGTTGGCGTGCTCGATCTCCTTCGGCTCATCCACCAGCGCCGGCACGGCTGCCCCGGAGGCCGACCAGAACGGTGATTCGGCGACGGCCGCGGCGAACCCGAACGCGATCAAAAGCACCGGGGCATGCACCAGCGCCATCGCTGCGAATACCGCAGCACCCGAGAGTTCGGACAAGATCATCACCACGCGGCGGTCGAACCGGTCGCCCAGCGTCCCGGCGAACCATCCAAGGACGCCGGCCATCCCGAAGGTCAGGATCAGCGCCGCCGCGACCCATACCGGGTCATGGTGGGTGCGTTCGTAGACCGCGAAGAGCAGTGCGGTGAATGCCGCGGCACCGCCGGTGATGGAGATCCCACGGGCGATGGCGAGCCGATAGACGGCGGAACGGGCAGATTGCTGCTGGGTCATGGTGCGGGCTCCTCGAAGGTGTGACGGCGGTACGGGCTACGAGCGGCTGCGGCGTGACGCGGGGGTACGCGTCAGGACGCCTGAGCGCTCCGGTTCGTTTCGAGGGGCCGCTTCATCACGTCGGGAAGGGTAGCACGGATGGTTCAGCCGGGCAGAGTGATCGACCGGAGTTGATGCGCCTCGATGGCCGCGGCGACCTCCTCGAGCACGTCCATGTGGACGGGCGTGTCCACGGTGAGCGCCATCAGGGCATCGCCTCCCTCGCCCTTGCGGCCGACGTCCATCGTTGCGATGTTCACCTGATGATCGCCGAGCAGGGTGCCGACCTTCCCGATGATTCCCGGCCGGTCTTCGTACCGGAAGAACACCATGTTGGGTGCCGGCGCGACCTCGATGTCGAAGTCGTTGACCTGCATCACCCGTTCGTGACTGCGCCCCATGATGGTGCCGGCGACGCTCACGGGACCCTCGTCCGTGTCCGCCCGAAGGGTAACGAGGCTCACGTAGTCGGTGCTCACGGTCGACCGCATCTCGCTCACGACCAATCCCCGCTCCTTCGCGAGCGTGGGGGCGTTCACGAACGAGACCGGCTCGTGCACGCTCCGGCCGAGGATGCCCTTGAGGATGGCGAGCGTGAGGACGCGCGTGTCGTGTTCGGCGAGCCTGCCCATGTAGCTGGCAACGATGGACCGAACGCCGCCGTCGGCCAGGCCCGCGATGAGCGCCCCGAGCTTCTCCGACAACGGGACGAAGGGTCTCACGACCTCCGTGACCTCGGCTCCCGCGGAGACGTTCACCGCATAGGGCACGAACTCACCCTTGAGCGCGAGCGCCACCATCTCGGCAACGGTCGTGCCGGCCTTGTCCTGTGCCTCCCGTGTGGACGCGCCCAGGTGCGGCGTCACCACCACGTTGTCGAAGGCGAAGATCGGCGAGTCGGTGGTCGGTTCGACGGCGAAGACATCGATCGCTGCGCCCCCCAGGTGGCCCGACTCCAGCGCCTTGGCAAGGGCGTCCTCGTTCACGATGCCGCCCCTCGCGGTGTTGATCAGGCGGGCGCCGGGCTTCATCAGGGTCAGCTCGTGCTGACCGATGAGGTTCTCGGTTTCCGGACTCCTGGGCAGGTGGATGCTCACGAAATCCGCCTGGACCAGGAGGGACTCGAGGGTCGGCATCACGTCTACGCCCATCTCCTTGGCACGGTCCGCCGAGACGAACGGATCGAAGGCGATGACCCGCATACCGAATCCTGCCGCCCGGGTCGCCACCAACCCCCCCACTCGGCCCAAGCCGATCAAGCCGATCGTCTTGCCGGCCAGCTCCACCCCCTCCCACTTCGCGCGCTCCCACGAGCCCGACTTAAGCGCCGTCGATGCCTGCGGGATGTTCCTCGCCTGGCTCAGCAGGAGCGCCATCGCCTGTTCGGCGGCGCTGATGATATTGGACTGCGGAGCGTTCACGACCATGACGCCGCGCCGGGTTGCGGCCTCGACGTCTACATTGTCCAAGCCGATGCCGGCGCGAGCCACCACCTTCAGCGAGGGCGCAGCTTCCAGAACGGTCGCCGTCACCTGCGTGGCGCTGCGGATGATGAGCGCGTCGTAGGGCGCGATCTCGGCGGCCAGGCCCTCCTTGGCAAGCTCCGTCCGCACATCAACCTGGAAATCGGTTCGGAGCAGATCCAGGCCTTGTTCCGAGAGCATCTCGGTGACCAGGACCCGCACGTTAGGTGCGCTCCATGAAGACGGTTTCCGCGGCTGCGACCGCCGCGCCACGTTTGACCGGGTGCCCGAGCGACTCCAGCGTCATCTCCAGAGCCGCGAGCCCGCGGATGATGTCGAGTTCACTGAAGTAGCCGAAATGTCCGATCCGAAAGACCTTCCCCTTCAGCGGTCCCTGGCCCGGTGCCAGCACGCAACCGTGATCGCTGCGGATGCGGTCGCAGATGACGTCGGCATCAGCCGCCTCCGGAGCGCGGATGGCGGTGACGGTCCAGTTCTCATCCAACCCTTCGCCGAACAGATCCAGCCCGAGGGCCTTGGCGCCCTCCTTCACCGACGTGCTGAGCCGCCGGTGCCTTGCCATCGCGGCATCCACCCCGTCCTGGAAGTAGAGGCGCAGCGCGGCCTGCAGACCCTGCATCACGCTGATCGCCGGCGTCCACGGGTTCTCCGGGTCCTTCAGCGCCCCGAACTTCGCGTACGTGGCCCAGTCGAAGTAGAAGCGCGGGTTGGATGCGGTCTTGGTTGCTTCCCACGCCCGCGGGCTGATCGCGGCGAAGGCGATCCCGGGACTCGCGGAGAGCGCCTTCTGGCTGCCGCCCAGCGCCACATCGACACCCCACGCATCGAACGCGAACGGCACTGCTCCCAAGCTGCTCACCACATCCGCCACGACCAGGACGCCCGCTTGCTTCGCCACCTCCGCGAGCACCTGGATGGGCTGGATCACCCCGGTGCTTGTCTCGGACTGGGTGAGGAGCACCGCCTTCGTCCCTGGGTTGGCGGCCAATCCGGCGGCTACGAGCGCCGGATCGATCTTCTGACCCCACTCGAAGTCCACCGTGTGCACCGTGAGCTTGTACGAACGGGCGAGCGCTGCCCACCGTTCGGCGAAGAATCCTGCCACCGGAACCAACACCTCGTCACCGGGCGAGAAGCAGTTCTGGATGGCGGATTCCAGGGCGCCCGTTCCGCTGGACGTCATGAGTACGACGTCGGCGGTCTCCGTCCGGTAGAGCTCCTTCAGGCGGCCGGTTACCTCGCGCATGATGTTCCCGAATCCGGGACCGCGGTGGTAGACGAGCGGGCTCCCTTGGGCAAGCAGCACCTCGGGCGGGATCGGGGTGGGTCCGGGTGCCAGGATGATCTCCGGCCTATCCACGGGTATCAGCTCCTTCTCGCCGGGCCGCCGCGTGGCGCACGAGCCTGCCAGGTCCTGCGGCTCGAAGGTTCAGCGTAGCAGCCGGTTCGGCGCCGGCTCGGCGTTGGTTAGGTTCCCCGATGCAGTACCGCGCTCCGAGCATCGATGGCCAGGCCTACCAGAGCCGCCGCCGCCAGGTATGCGGCGAACGCAGCGGCGACGCCCGCCTGCGCACCTGAGAATCGGACCAATGCCGCAACCGCGCGCACCAGCACGAGCACGTTGATCACGGACGCGAGCACCTGGGCCACCCGTGCTGGAACCCTGGACCCGTTCCGCAGGCCCGCACCCGCAAGGAAGAGGACGGCCGCAACGGCGACGCTGATGCCGATGAACTCCAGCCGCGCCCATCCCGACGTCTGATGGATGGCTTCGAGGTCCGCCTCACCGCCCATGACGTACACGAGCGAGAAGAGCCTGATGCACGACCAGAGACTGGCCTCGATGAACAGGGCCGCGATGGCGGCACGGTGCAGGAAACCGCCGAAACCCTCAGTTCGGGGAGGTAAGTTCGCGGATGTCGACATCGGGGTCCTCCAGCGTCTGGGGCGACGGCGCCGCCTGTTTCGTGATCAGGCCGAACGAACGACGAACGTCGCGCGGCCAGTTCATGCTGACCACGCCGATGACAACGCCGTCCGCGTCCAGTTGGAACGCGCAGAAGGTCCGGTCCGGCAACGATCCGCGTACCACCATCCTGGACCATTCCGGCGCGAACCCCGCCATCTGGATCTCGGTTTCGTACTGGTCGGACCAGAACCAATGAGGATCGTTGAAGACGGCGCCCGCGCCGAGCATGTTCCGGGCCGCAGACTGGGCCATCTTGATGGCGTTGTCGAAGTGCTCCACCCTGATCGGGCCGAACAACGGGTGATCGTGGGTAGCGACGTCCCCGGCAGCGAACAGATCTGGATAGCCCGTTTCCAATGTCGGTCCGACGGCGATCCCGCCGTTACCTGCGATCCCGAAGCCGCCCATGAGCTCGGCGTTCGGCGTGGTGCCGACCCCGACCACGGCGAGCCGCGTCTGTACCGCGTGGCCGCTCGTCGTCACCACTCGGGAGAGGCTGCCCTTGCCCTCGAACCGCGCCACCGCGTCGTTGAAGCGCATGTGGACACCGTGTTCCTCGTGGAGCGAACGGACGGCCGCGCCGATGTCGAGGCCCAGGACCCGATGCAGGGGACCGGGGAAGGCCTCAAGCACGGTGACCGCGAGCCCCATCTGCCGCAGCGATGCCGCCACCTCGGCGCCGATGAAGCCCATCCCGATCACCACGGCATGGTCCGTTCCGGCAGCCGCGGCCCGGATCAGGTCCGCGTCTGCGATGGTCCTGAGCTGGAACACGCCCTCCAGGTCTGAGCCCGGCACGTCCAACGGCTTGTTCCGTCCGCCGGTCGCGATGAGCGCGACGTCATACGGCAGCGCCTCGCCGTCTTCGAGCTCCAGCGCGTGCCCGGGTCCGCGCACGGAGTTGACGCGACGGCCGAACCGCCGTTCGATCCGCTGTTCCTCGAACCAGGCAGGCGAACGGATGGTGAGCTCGTCGGCGGAGGTCTCGCCGCGCAGGTAACGCTTCGAGAGGCCCGGGCGCTCATAGGGTGCCTCGGTTTCGTCGCCGATCAGGACCAGGCGGCCATCGAAGCCCTCATCCCGCAGGGTTGCCGCAGCGCTCGCTCCGGCGAGCGACGCACCCACGATGACGAATGTGCGTCGGTCGGCGGGCACAGGCGGCCGCTAGACCTCGATCTGCAGGGCGCCGTCGAGCTCACGCACAGCGAAGACCGGCAATGGATCCACCGCCGGCGACTCGACCACCGCGCCGGTGACCATGTCGAACACGCTCCCGTGACATCCGCACTCGATGGTGGAGCCGTCGATCTCCCCGCCGTCCACCAGGTTGCACCCACGGTGCGTGCAGATGTCGCTGAACGCCACGAGGGCCCCGCCGACCCTGGCGACCCCGATGTCCTGCCCGCCCACGCCGTACTGCTTCGCTTGTCCCTCCAAGACCTCGGCGGCCTGACCAACCGTCACGAATGCACCCATCGAGCTGTCCCTTTCGTTCGAACGACCGCGCAAGCTTACGCGGGGCCGGACCGGACGAGTGGGCGAAGGAGCTACGCCAGTGGGACCCTGTCCTCACGGGCCCGGGCGACGTAGATCCCGGCCAGCGTGAGATAGAAGGCCGCGAGGATCAGCACCCCCCAGCGGAACGAGATCGGGAGCAGGGCGGGCAGGAACGCCCCCGCGACCCACGAGACCTGGAAGAGCACCTCGTACCGAACGAACACCCGTCCCAGGGCGCCCTCGGGCGCCAGGCGCTGCATCAAGCTCTGGAACGCCAGCCGCCCGAGTTCGGTCGTCGCACCCACGACCACGCTGAAGAACGCCAGGAGCGGCAGGCCGAAGAGCTCGAACGCGAGGACGGCGGCGAGTCCACCCGCGGTGACGCCGGCGACCACCACCGCTTCTTCCCTGGCGACCGTCGGCAATCCGGGCGCGATCACGTCGGCCAGGAACCCCCCGGCAACAGCGCACGCGGCAAGCAATCCGAACCACCAGACGGGCTGCCCACCCCGGCGCAGATCGAAGGCCAGGAGGAACAGGAGGAACCCGTTCGCCGCGCGCATCCCCACGGCGCCGATCGACGCGCCCGTGAGTTCGGGGATCCGTCCCAGCCGGCCTACCATCTTCGTCGTCGCCTTCGGAGCTCGGGGGTGCGGAAGGCGCAGGTTCATGAACGCGCTGATCGCGTAGACGCCCGAGGCGACCGCGATCGGGCCCGCGGAGGCGTAGATCTTCAAGGCGATGTAGCCGAACGGCGCCGCCACGATCGCGCCGATCGCGGCGATCCGGCCCAGTCGAGCGTTCGACCGCATGAGGCCCTCCCCCGGCGGCGCGTACGCCATCGTGAGTCCGTTCTTCGTGATGGCGTGCACCTTCGACAGCACCAAGATCGCCAGCGCACAAGGGAAGAGGGCGAAGGTGTCCATCCTGGGGACCGCGTACAGCGCGACCCCCGCGCGGCCGATCGCGGAGGCGAACGAGATCGCGCGGCGTGGGCCGGCCCGGTCCAGGAGCGGAACCAGGAGCGGTCCGGCGAGCGCGAGCGGCAGCATCGTGAGCCCGAGGTACAGCGCCACCTTCACCTTCGCCTGGT
>JBDTXD010000046.1:0-9031 GCA_040006375.1 Actinomycetota bacterium | reverse complement strand
CGGGGACGCGGGTTCGAATCCCGCCACCTCCACGAACGCTCATGCGTTCAGAGCAACATGGATGCCGACTTCCGATTGCCCGAAGGCTCGTGGCTGCATCCTTCAGTGGTGCAAGCACCATCGATGATCCATGGCACCGGGCTGTTCGCCGCGGCACAGATCCCGTCCGGCGAGATCGTCGAGTCCCTCGGTGGGACGGTGGTGACGGATGCCGAAGTTCTGGCGCTGATCGATGGCGGTGTTCGATACGACGGGATCGCGTTGGCGCCGGACCGCAACCTCCGGATCGCTCCGGCGGATTGGCCCGGGATCTACGGGAATCACTCGTGTGACCCGAACGTTTGGATGCGGAACGACCTCACGCTCGTTGCCAAGCGGGAGATCGGCATGGGTGAGGAAGTCACCGTCGACTACGCGCTCTTCACGGTCTCCCCGAAGTGGCGTATGTCCTGCACATGCGGTAGCGCCTTCTGCCGCGGGGAGATCACCGGACTAGATTGGAAGCGCGGTGACCTTCGGGAGCGATATCGGGGACACTTCGCGACATTCATCGAAGGGCTCATCGACCAGGAAGCCTGACCGGCCCGCTCAGAACTACAGTTGAGGCAGCGCCACAGCCGCGAGCCGTTCCAACGCAGGCTCATTGGCCGGGTCACTCGGCCAGTAGACGATGATCTCGTTCATCCCGAACGCACGGAGGTCCTCCGCGAGCGAGAGGAACTCGTCAACGGACGGCGTGGCGCCGGAGTACGTGCCCGCCACCAGGTACGAGCGGCGGATGTCGGCCGGGTCACGGCCCTCCTCCTTCAGGAATCCGTCCAACCGCTCCGAGCGTTCGCGCGTCACCACCATCGCCTCGTCGTGGGGGAGCAGTCCTTTCAGATCGCGGCCGCGCGCCATCCCCATCGTGTTCCACGTGGCGCCGTATCGCGCGGCGACGCGCAGTGCCCCCTTGCCTAGCGCGGCGACCGTGAGCGGGAACGGCTGCTGCACGGGCGATGGGTGCACCTGCGCCTCACTCACCGCGTAGTGGCCGCCATCGGGTGCCGAAGCCCTTCCCGTGCTGAGTAACTCGGAGACGATCTGCACGCTCTCTTCGAACCGTTCGGCGCGTTCGGCAGGCGTGAATGCCGGCACGCCGGTCATCGAATGATCCAGCGGGGCGCCGCCCGCCCCCATCCCCAGTTCGAACCTGCCGCCTGAGATGTGGTCGAGCGTCATCGCCGCCCGAGCCAGGAGCGCGGGGTTCCGAAGGGTAAGGGAGCTCACCATCGGTCCGAAGCGGATGCGTTGCGTGGCTTCGGCTATGGCACCGAGCAGGGTCCAGGACTCGAACCAATCCTGATCGGGAACGTAAGGGTTCACGAAGTGATCGGCCATCCAGAGACCGGTGAAGCCCATCTCCTCTGCACGGTGGGCGCGCTCGCGGAGCACCGGCCATGGGCGGTTCTGCAACAGCATGACGTCGACGCGCACGAGCCAAGGATATCGATAGCATCCGGGTCGCGAACCAACCAGGGAGTCGCAGCTCGATCCGATCCCAAGGCAGCCCGGAGTCTGGCGAAGGGCCGGGGGTCAGATCGGCGCGGCGCGCAGCGGTCTGAACGCCGGTGGTCTGGACACGGCTGCGGCCGCGGATCAGACCTGCCAGACGATCGGGCAGTAGCGCCCGCACGGACCATCCATACTCGCGGTCATGACCGCGTGGGCATTCGAAGATGTGACGAACCCTTGGCTCGTCCGACTGCACGTGGACGCGGCGCTCACAAACAAGACCATCCTCACCTGTCCACCCGCGGAGGCGCCCGCACCGCTTGACCGGCTCCTGCAGGTGCAGGGCGTGCGCGCCATCGACATCCATCGCTACCGCGTCCGGCTGAACCTGATGTACGGGATCAGCCGGACCACAGCGGCGCGGACGGGCAGCGCGTTCCTTCAGGGCCACTGGGGTGAACCCACTGACCTGCCGCCCAAGGAGGGCGCTCGCGCCTTCGAGATCGACCGGGGCGGCCCCCGGCGCGTGGCCGAGAGCCCGGACATGGCGGGGGACGACATGCTGCTCCGGGCACTGTTCGGGGTCGAGGGTGTCGAGGAAACCATCGCGGCCGACGGCATGGTCCTGGTGAAGCTGGCGCGATTCTTCCGATGGGCGGATCGGGAGTCTGCGGTGAGCGCTGCGATCGCGTCGGTCCGCTAAGCGGATGCGTAGGGGTCGATCAGATCCGGATAACCGGTGAGCACGCCTTCGGGGAATGAGGTGTCGCCGTATCCGCTGAGGTCGCGTCCCTCCAGTGACGCCAGGAATCGCGGCCCGAACACGGCCGAGAACTCAAGTTGGTTGAGCAGGTCATGTTCGATCCGGCTGGTCGGCACGTACGGGCCGATGTTCCGCCGGTACGTGTAGTCGCGGAGGAAGACGGCGATGTCGTCGATGCTCGCCCCCGACTGCCAGAGCCGGTCGCGGTAGAGGAAGATCTCGCTCGGTGCCACGTACTCCACGACCGGCCACAGGGATCCGCCGAATTCTCGGTTGATCGCGTCCCCCAACTGGATCGGATCCAGCCGAACGCCGTTCACCGCGTTGGGCAGCGGGCACTGCCCGTGATCGGCGGTGACGATCAACGCGTAGTCGTCGCCGTAGGTCGCGTCGAGCTGGGCCACCAGCCGGCCGAGTTGCGCATCTACCTCCTTGAGGGCCAGCTCTTCCATGGGGGAGAGCATGTTGTAGATGTGGCCGGTGTAGTCGGGCATCTTGTAGTTGATGAAGAGGAGGCCGGTCTCCCCGTTCGCGCCGACCATCGGCTCGTTCGCGATCGTTGCCTCGATCAGGTCGCCCATGTAGCGGATGATCGGTGGGCTGCAGCAGTCGACCTGGTGGCCCCGAGGGTCATACAGCGAGTCGAACCCGGGCGCCGAGTAGTCGGCCTGGTGCCCCGCGAACACGTCAAGGGATGGCGAACCCTTGGGCAAGCGGTACAGGTCTGGGTTGTGCGGCTGCCACTGCGCCGTGGCGCTGACGGCCAGATCCTCGTCCCAGTAGACGCCCACGGGTTTGTCTGCCGATCCCCGGTTCGGCCGGCCCCTGCCCAGCATCCCAAGGTGCCACACCTGGTAGCCGATCTCGCCGACCCACGCCCGGTTCCCGGTGGCCTCGCTCCACAGGTCGGCCAGCGTCGGGATGAGGATGTCGGCCGGGTCCGCGCTGCCGGGGTCGCCGTAGGTCTTGCGAACGGTGCCCGTGTCGTCGCGGATATTGTGGCCGGTGATCCCGTGCGCATCCGGGTGAGCGCCCGTGCCGATGGTTGCATGCGCGAGCGCCGTCACGGCGGGGAACGACCCGTGGATCGCGTTCGTGTAGGTGGTGGCGGTGTCCATGAGCCTGCGGAGGTTGGGGGTGGCGCCCGGCCATGTCTTGAGGGCGTTCCAGCCGCCGCCGTCGAAGACGAAGGTCACGATCACCTTCGGAGGGGTTGGAGGTTCCTCTACACCGGGGAGTGGAACGCCTTCGCGCCCCAGGTCCAGGAAATCCTGGAAGCCCATGAGCTTGGCTGCGGTGGGCGCGATATCGGCCAGGGTCACGCGTTCGCTGTGGGAACCGGGAGGCACACGGCCCGGCGCATGCAGCACGAGCGGGACGGCCTCGAGGTACATCCACACCCCGGCGTGCGAGGTGGCCGGATAGAACCTCACCAGATCCTTCGATTCGTTCGAATAGTTGGCGCTGTTGAACGGGGCGAGGATCAGTTGGAGTTCCCCGGAACGCTTGTCCCGGTAGGTCCTGCGAACGATCTCGGTGTACTCCGCGCCAAGGGATGTCGCCATCTTCTCCTGCAGCGCCTGGGCGTCCGGACGCGCGAGCTGTTTCACGGTTCGTCCCAGGACGGGGCCACCGACGGCGAGTGCGCCCCCCACGGCTGTCGTGGTGATGAGGAACCGCCGGCGGGCGGGGTCGTGGCGGTCGGTCCCCTCGCGCGTGGTTGCGGCGGCGAGCAGCAACGAGGAGGTCAGGATGGCGAGCCCGGCGATCAGGCCCAGGAGTGGGGAGCCCAGAAGGCCGAGCTCGAACCCGAGGACGCCGCCCAACAGCGCGAACACGATGAGGGCGCGCGGATACCGGTGGGAACGCATCGGTACCCGATTCTCCCAGAGGCTGCGCAGTTAGGTGCGTTTGCGCGCGAGATCCAAGAACGGCATCGCGACGACGGTCGCGCCGACCTTGCCCCGCTCACCCTCGACCGTCCACTCGACGCTGACCCGGGTCCCGACTTTCTCCAGCGCCTTGTCCACCGAACCGAACCCGATCATCTTCTTGATCGTGGGGCCCCAGGTGTAAGAGGTGCAGCGGCCGGCCTGCTTGTTCTCCTTGTAGACGGGGATCGCCTCGCGGGTGACCATCGGCGAGACGCCGGGGGCGAGGTCGTGCTTGGCGAACATCCCCTCGATCCCGCTCCAATCGATGTCCAGGCCAACCAGACGCCGGGCCGGACCGCCGGAACGCTGTTCGGCCAACAGGGCGCGCTTACCGATGAAATCGCTCGCCTTGTCGAACTGCACCAGCTTGCCCAGTCCCAGTTCGAAGGGGGAGTAGTGCTGCTCAGGGCTCACCGCGTGCCGGGCGGAGTTGTATTCGGCCTCGATGAGGATGAGCCCTGCCTCCACGCGCGCCACATCCATGGCGCGGATCCCCACCGGGTAGATGCCGTAGTCGCGGCCGACATCGAAGAGGCGGTCCCAGACCGCAAGGCCACCGTCGGTGGGCATCCAGAGCTCGTAGCCGCGGTCACCGGTGTAGCCGGTCCGCGTGACGTCGACGTCCACTCCGGCGATCGTCGCCATGCGCCGGCCGAAGTACTTCACGTCCTTCCAATCCTGTTCCGTAGCCGCCTCTAGCACTTCGCGCGAGAGCTGGCCTTGCAGCGCCAACGCTGCCGTCTGATCGGAGATGTCCTGGACCTCGACGTCCAGGTTCGTGGCGTTGAGGAGGAACCATCGGTAGCACGGGTCGGCGGCGGTGATGCGGTAGGAGGAGGGGCCGATGCGGGTGACCGTGCCGTCGTCGACCATCTTGCCGGCCTCGTCGCACCAGGGGGAGTAGACCACGCGGTCGACCTGGAGCTTGGAGATGTCGCGGGTCATCACACGGTCCAGGAGCCGGGCCGCGTCTTTGCCGCTCACCACGTACTTGTAGAGCGGGCTCGCGTCGATGACCCCTGCTGCCTCTCGGATGGCGTTGTACTCGATATCGTGGAAGTCCGCGTAGACAGCTGCCGAGAAGTACCCGGACCATTCGCCCCATGCGAGCTTCTTGTTCAGTTCCTGCTGGCGCGGGAAGAACGCGGTGCCGACGCTCACGATGGCTCCCCCTTCGAGGATGGCAGAGGGCGCACGGCCGCCCCGGGGGAGTAGCGTAGACGAGCGAGCACCCCGGTTGCCCGAGGCGATTGACTTGAGGTCAAGGCTCCGTTGGCCGGGCTCTACTGCCGTCGTTAGCATTGGCGAGCAGCGCCGGGTGCGCCTGCAACCCGAGGGTCGATCGACGTTCGGTCACCTCACCGTTTGCGATGAAGGAGTCTCGATGGCCAAGCGATACGACGCGATCGTGATCGGTGGGGGCCACAACGGCCTCACCACGGCGGCGTACCTGGCCAAGGCCGGAAGGTCCGTGGTCGTCCTGGAGAAGAACTCGATCTTGGGCGGGGCGGCCGTGACCATCGAGCACCACCCCGGCTTCCGGTTCAGCGCGATGTCCTATGTGGTCTCGCTCCTTCGCCCCGAGATCATCCGCGAGCTCGAGCTACCGAAGCACGGCCTGGAGATCCTGCCGCTGGACGGCACGATCACCCCACTGGACGAGGATTACCTCTGGCGCGTGAACGACCACGGCAAGACCATCCGCGAGCTGCGCCGGTGGTCCAAGAACGATGCCGAGGCCTACGAGGAGTACGGACAACTCATGGCCGAGATGGCCAGGTTCATCAAGCCGATCCTCTCGATCGTGCCACCTGACCCGGGAAAGGTGAGCCCGATGGAGTGGCTCCCCCTGACGGGGCTGGCGAAGGAGTTCAAGGATCTACCGAAGAAGCTGCAGACCACGTTCATCCAGCTCATGACGATGAGCGCGGCGGACTTCCTTGATCAATGGTTCGAGACCGAGCCGCTCAAGGCGACCATGAGCGCCTCCGGGATCATCGGCACGTTCCAGGGCCCGCGTTCGCCGGGAACGGCGTACGTCCTCCTGCACCACTACATGGGTGAGATCGACGGCGCGTTCCGAGCGTGGGGTATCCCCAAGGGCGGGACGGGGGGTATCAGCTACTCGATCGCGAACGCTGCACTGGCGTTGGGTGCCGAGATCCGCACCGAGGTCCCGGTGGACCACGTCAAGGTGACGAACGGCCGGGCGACCGGCGTCGCGCTGGCCTCCGGCGAGGAGATCGATGCGGATGTCGTGATGAGTTCGCTGGACTCTCGGCAGACGTTCATCCACCTGCTGGATGACGGCGTGCTCGACCAGTCGTTCAAGGACGAGGTCATGCGGTACAAGTACCGCGGCTCCAGCGGCAAGGTGAACCTGGCTCTGGATTCCCTGCCCGGATTGGCCTGCAAGCCCGGCGTGGGCGAATGGCTCCGCGGCGCGATCAGCTTCAGCCCGTCGATGGACTACATGGAACGCGCCTACGACGACGCGAAGTACGGGCACTTCTCCAAGCGGCCGTACATCGACTGCATCATCCCGACCCTGGTCGACCCCACGATGGCCCCTCCGGGCAAGCACATCATGAGCTGCTTCGTGCAGTACGCGCCGTATCACCTAGCGAGCGGCGAGCCCTGGACCCCGGAGCTCCGCGACGCGTTCGGCGAGAACGTCATCGACACGCTCTCGGAGCGCTTCCCGGACCTGCGGAGCAAGATCCTGCACACGTTCGTCTTGAGTCCGAAAGACATCGAGGACATGACGGGTCTCACCGAGGGCAACATCTTCCAGGGCGAACTCAGCCTGGAGCAGCTCTTCTTCAACAGGCCCGTGCCCGGCTGGGCGCGGTACCGCACGCCGGTGAAGGACCTGTGGATGTGCGGATCGGCGACCCACCCCGGCGGCGGCATCATGGGTGCGCCCGGCAGGATCGCGGCGCTCGAATACCTGAAAGAGAAGAAGCGCAGACGGAGGGCCGCCTGATGGGGAAGAAGATCGTCGTCGTCGGCGGCGGCCACAACGGCCTCGTGACCGCCGCGTACCTGGCGAAAGCCGGCCACAAGGTCACCGTGTTGGAGCGATCCGGCGAGGTGGGCGGTGTCCTGCGGAACACCGAGATCGCCCCCGGGTTCACCGCGCCCGGCATCATCCACACGGTGGGGCGCCTGCGGGCATCCGTGGTGAAGGATCTGAAATTGGCTGCACAAGGGCTCGAGCTGATCACGCCGGATGTTCGGATGTTCGCGCCCCAGCCCGACGGTTCGGCCATGACGTTCTGGGGCGATGTGGGCCGAACGGCGAACGAGATCAAGCCCTTCAGCGAAGCGGACGCAACCATCTATCCGAACTTCGACAAGAAGGTCCGCGCGATCGCCAGTTTCCTGGCCGCGATCTACGCCGTGACCCCGCCGAACATCGAAGCGCCGTCCATCGGCGACGCCGTCGCCGGGCTGCGGCTCGGCAAGTCGTTCAAGGACCTCGGCGCGCGAACAGGCCGCGAGACCATCCGCGCGCTACCGATGGCGGTCGCGGACACGGTGCAGGAAGTGTTCGCCTCCGAGGCCGTTCGCGGACCGCTCGCCACACGCGGCGTGCGATACACGTCCACCGGTCCGTGGGCCGCTGGCTCGGCCGCGGTGTTCTTCGGCGATTCCGCCGGCAACGACGGGGGAGCGCCGGGTACCGCCGTGTTCGCGAAGGGGGGCACGGGTGCGCTCGCGCAGGCCCTCAGAGCGTCGGTCGAGGGGTTCGGCGGCACCATCCGCACGGGAGCCGACGTGATCGAGATCAGCGTCCGGGGCAGGCGCGCGACGGGCGTCACGCTCTTCGGCGGCGAGCACATCAACACCGACCTGGTGGTGAGCGGCATGGACCCCAAGCGCACGCTCAATCTCTGCGACCCTGTTGAGTTGGGGCCGGAGATGGTTTGGCGGGCGAACAACATCCGCACGCCGGGAGCCTCTGCGAAGGTCAACCTGGCGCTCGGCGCACTCCCGGCGTTCACCGGCGTCGAGGGAACCGATCGGTTGCAAGGGCGGATAGTGATCGGGAACTCGATCGACCACGTCGAGAAGGCCAAGGACGCGTTCAAGTACGGGCAGATCGCCGAAGAGCCGTGGCTTGAGGCCACGATCCCGACGCTGCTCGATCCCTCGCTCGCGCCCGAGGGCAAACACGTCATGAGCGTCCTGTTCGAGGCGGCGCCGCGGCAGCTCCGGGGAGCGGAATGGTCCGCCGAGCGGGATCGGGTCGGCGAGATCGCCGTCAGGGTGCTGGAGCGCTACGCACCGGGGATCGGGGGGCTGGTCGAGGCCACGCAGGTCATCACGCCCGAGGACCTGGAGCAGGACTACGGCTTGTCCGATGGTCACGTCGAACACGCCGAGGCCGGGCTCGATCAGTTCTTCCTCTGGCGTCCGCTGAACGGCGAGGCCCGGTACCGGCTGGTGTTCGACCGCCTCTACCTGTGTGGGTCGGGCGCTCACCCGGGTGGCGGGATCACCGGTGCGCCCGGCGCCAACGCTGCCCGGCAGATCCTCAAAGACCTCAAGGGCTGAGCCCTATTTCTCCAGGAGGCACGGGCCGATGGTGGCCCCGATCCCCTCGTGGAGCCAGTCACGGTGAACCGCGATGGATCCTTCGCGCACCAGCTCCGGCTCACGAACAGATGGTCGATCCGCAGCAACGCATACCGCCAGATCCCCTGCTCGAATGTGTCGCCGGCCCACGCGCCGGCGCGCATCGCATCGCGGAAGTCCGACAACAGGATCCGGTAGCCGTGGGTTCGGTCGGAGAGATTCAGGTCGCCCGCGATGACCACAGGCCCGGTGCGCTGGG
>JBDTXD010000045.1:0-9032 GCA_040006375.1 Actinomycetota bacterium | reverse complement strand
AGGCCGAGGCAGTGATGGCCAAGGAGCTCCGCCAGGTGCTGGTGGACAACGCGGCCGAGCGCGGCTGGGAACTCATGGGGCCGGCGCAGGTCGAGTTCTTCGTGGATCCCAGTTACAAGCGGGGGGATCTCGTCTGCATCGGCTCGCTGGTGGAAGGGCCCGAGGAACCGGCCGCCGCGGAGGCGGATTCGGGTACGGCGGCGGCCGAACTGGTGGTCCACGAGGACGGCCAGGCGCGGACCGTTCCCGTCCGGCGCGACACGGTCACCATCGGGCGGCTCCCCGACTGCGACGTGGTCATCGCCGATAAGGGCGCCTCTCGCCGGCACGCGCAGGTCAAGCGCAAGGGCGGCACCTACACGCTCACCGATCTGGGCTCGACCAACGGGACGAAGCTCAACGGGGAGACCATGCAATCGCGCGCGATCAACGACGGGGACAAGATCACCATCGGCACCACGCTCATCCAGTTCCGGAGGGCGTAGGTGATCGCGGCCGGCGTCACACCGTTCGCGCTGTCGGCGATGAAGTACGGCCTGTTCGCGCTCCTTGTCCTGTTCATCTGGCGCTCGATGCGCTGGGTGGTCCGCGGGCTGAACGTCGAGGCGAACGTCGCCGCCTCGGGTGCGGATCGGCGGGGGCGGAAGTCGGCACCCGCGGCCCCGGCCGGGCCCTCGATGGTGATGGTGCACCCGCCGGGTGGGGGCAAACCGCGCGCGGTGAAGGTGGCGGCGAGCATGACCATCGGCCGCGCGCCCGAGTGCGAACTCCGGATCGAGGACACCTACGCGTCGCAAGAGCACGCCCGGCTCTTCGGCAAGAACGGCTCGTGGTACGTGGAGGACCTGGGATCCACCAACGGCACCTTCGTGAACGATCAGAAGTTGGCCGCGCCGGCGATGGTGCAGCCGGGCGATTCCATCCGCATCGGTACGACGGTGCTGGAGCTGCGGCGATGAGGGTGGTCGCGGGGTTCGCGACGGACATCGGCCAGGTGCGGCAGGCGAACGAGGATTGCTACCTGGCGGAGCCGCCGCTCTACGCGGTTGCCGACGGGATGGGCGGGCACCGCGGCGGCGAGGTCGCCTCGCACCTGGCGCTCGAAACCCTGGAAACGATGCACCACAAGGCCGAGGGCACGCTGGCCGAGCAGGTGAAGGAAGCAAACCGGGCCGTATACGCGCGCTCGTCCGAGGACCGGAGGGTCGCCGGGATGGGGACCACGCTGACCGCGGCGGTGGTGGACGGCGACGGGCTGCATCTGGCGCACGTCGGGGACTCGCGCGCCTATCTCCTTCGCGGGGGCTCGCTCCGCCAGCTCACCGACGATCACACCTTGGTGAACCGGATGGTGAAGGCGGGCGAGATCACGCGCGCCGAGGCCGAGGTGCACCCGCACCGCAACGTGGTCACGCGCTCCATCGGCACCGAGCCCGAGGTCCCGGTGGACGAACAGTCGGTCGCGCTCCTGGAGGGTGATCGGATCCTGCTCTGCAGCGACGGGCTCACCGGGATGGTCACGGAGGACCAGATCCAGGCGATCCTGGAGACGACGGGAGATGCGCAGCAGGCGGCCGACCGGCTGGTCCGCGCAGCGAACCGCGCGGGCGGCATCGACAACATCACGGCGGTGGTGCTGGACGTGCAGGAGGGGTCGGCCGCGGAAGGTGAGGAGGCGGTGGCGGTGGCCACCCCGCGCGCGGGCACGGGTATCCGCGGGACGCCCGCCGCGCGCAGGTCGCTTCGTAAAGGCGGCGTCATCACTCTGATCGTCCTTGCGGTGCTGGGGATCCTGGCGGTCGGCGGTCGCGCGTACGTGCATTCGCAGTGGTATGTGGGGGTTTCGGACGGCGGGCACGTCGGGGTGTTCCAGGGGGTGCCGGCCTCGCCACTCGGACTGCATCTCTCCTCGCTCCAGGCCGAGTACAAGGATCTGTCGGGGATGGATGTGTCCTCGTTCGATATCTACAAGACGCTCCCCGAGGGCATCACCGCGAATTCGCAGGCGGACGCGGAGGCGATCGTCACGCAGATGCGAGCCTACGTGGTGGAGCAACGGGCGATCAAGGGCGGGCCGGGTCCAACGGCGACCCCCTCGGCCTCCGCGGGAGCCGGCTCGTGAGTTGGAGCGCGTCGACGCCCGCCAGGCCGAAAGGCAAGACCGGGCTCGCGCTGTTGCTGTTCGCCATCGCGGCAGCGCTCCTCGCGTACACGACCGAGGGGCTGGGGAAGAAAGGGAAGATCCCGACGGGACTTCCCGTCTACGGCGTCCTCATGGTGGCCGGGTTCCTGATCGCGTGGCTGGTTGTCCGCAAGACCGCGCGGCGGGCGGACCCGGTGCTGCTGCCCGTTGCAGCGCTCCTCGCGGGGCTGGGGTTCGCGATGATCGCGCGCATCCAGTCGCCGGAACCGCAGCTCGCGAGCATCGCACAGTCGCAATTCACGTGGATCATGATCGGGTTGCTCGCGTTCGTGCTGACGCTGCTGGTGATACGCGATGACCGGCAACTGGACGCGCTGACGTACACGATCGGTCTCGCGGGGATCGTGATGCTCCTGCTCCCGGTCGTTCCAGGAGTGGGCGCAACCATCAACGGGGCGCCGCTCTGGGTGCACGCCGGGCCGCTGAGTTTCCAACCGGCCGAGTTCGGCAAGGTGCTCATCGTCATCTTCTTGGCCTCGTACCTGTCGGCGAAACGTGAGCTGCTGGCCTCGGGCGTGGGGCGGTTCGGACTCCCCCGAGTGAAGGATCTGGGGCCGGTGATCCTCGCGTGGGGCACGTCGCTCGTGGTGCTGTTCCTTGAGAAGGACATCGGGGCATCGCTGCTGTTCTTCGGGGTGTTCGTCGTGATGCTGTGGCTGGCCACAGGGCGGCCGGGTTACTTGCTGCTCGGGCTCGTGCTCTTCGTCATCGGGGCTGTGGTCGGGTACATCCTGTTCTCCCACGTGCAGGATCGCGTGGCCTACTGGTTGCACGCGTTGGAGCCCGCACATGTGCAGGCGCAAGGGTATGGGCAGCTCGCGCAGGGATGGTTCGCGATGGCGAGCGGTGGCTTGGTCGGAACGGGGCTGGGGCAGGGATCCCCGACCCTTATCCCGCTTTCGTGGAACGACTTCATCTTCGCGGCGTTCGGCGAGGAACTGGGGTTCATCGGGTGCGCGACGTTGTTGCTGATGTACCTGGTGATCATCGGGCGAGGCCTTCGCGTAGCGGTGGAGCGAACCGACGACTTCGGGAAGCTGCTCGCGACCGGCCTCACCACGATGGTTGCGCTGCAGACGTTCGTGATCGTTGGCGGTGTGACACGGCTGATCCCGCTCACGGGGATCACGCTGCCGTTCGTGAGTTACGGCGGGTCCAGTCTGGTCGCGAACTTCGTGATCCTGGCGCTCCTTGTCCGCGTGTCCGCCGGGCCGTGGACGCGGGAGACCCGTGATCCGGAGAAGCCTCGCAAACAGCGCGAGCCACTCTGGATCTCCAAGAAGGACCAGGCCGCAGCGGCGGCTGCGACGCAGGAGACGGCATGAACGCGCGCCTGCGCCGTCTCGGCATCGGACTCCTGGTTCTGTTCACGTTGTTGTTCGGACAGATCGCGTACGTCCAGGTGTTCGCTGCGGATTCGATCAGCCAGAACCCGGCGAACGCCACGCGGCAGTACATCGCCGAGTACCGCATCCAGCGCGGAGCCATCCTGGCCGCCGACGGCACGGCGATCGCCGTCAGCGAACGAACGAAGGGTTCGTCCATCTTCAAGTACCAGCGGCTCTATCCCCAGGGCGATCTCTTCGGCTCGATCACGGGCTACTACTCGCGCGTCTATGGCACCAGCGAGCTTGAGCACTCCATGAGCCCGTACCTGTCCGGGAGCGACGGCTCGCTGGTGGGGGCAACGCTCACGGACCTGGTGCTTGGGCGTCCGCGCAAGGGCGGCAACGTTGTCACGACCCTGCAGCCCTCGCTCCAGCGCCTGGCGCAGACGGCGCTCGGCAACCAGCAGGGCGCGGTGGTCGCCATCGACCCGACCAACGGCGACATCCTGGCCATGTACTCGAACCCCTCGTACGACCCGAGTCCTCTCTCGGATCCGAGGTCCGCGATCCAGACGAAGGCGTGGAACAAGCTGACGAACGATCCCAGCCAGCCACTGCTCCCTCGCGCCAACGCCGAGCTGTTCCCGCCGGGCTCGACGTTCAAGATCATCACGGCGGCGGCTGCACTGAGCGCCGGGTACTCCCAGCAGAGCATCTGGCCCAGCCCGCACAGCCTGCAACTGCCCGGCAGCACCGCGACCATCCAGAACTTCGGCGGCGAGTACTGCGCGGGCGGCGCGTCACATGTCACGCTCCTGGAGGCATTCACCGAGAGCTGCAACGTGATCTTCGGCGAGGTCGGGTTGAAGGTGGGGGCCGACAGGCTCTCCGCGCAAGCGCAGGCGTTCGGGTTCTGCTCGATCGAGCCTCCGACGCAGGTCTCGTGTCCCCAGAACCCGATCCCATTCTCCGACCCCCCGTTCGGGCTGACCTCGGAGGCCGGACGCTTCCCGGTGAGCTCCTACTTCGCCACGCGGCAGCCCGCGTTAGCGATCAGCGCCATCGGCCAGGACAACGATCTGGCCAACCCCCTCCAGATGGCGCTTGTCTCCGGCGCCGTGGCCAACAACGGGCTCCTGATGCAACCGCGCCTGGTGAGCGAGATCCGTGACAGCACAGGCCGTGTGGTGCAACGATTCCCGACCAAGGCGCACGGCCAGGCGGTGACGCCGCAGGTCGCCTCGTCCCTCACGGAGATGATGCGGAACGTGGTGGCGAACGGGACCGGAACGTACGCGCAGATACCCGGCATCCCGGTCGCCGGTAAGACCGGAACCGCCCAGCACGGCACCAGCGCGAACCCGCACGCCTGGTTCACAGGTTTCGCTTCCGCTAACGGCCGGAACATCGCCGTCGCGGTTATCGTGCTGGACGGCGGCAACCTGGGGAGCGAGGCCACCGGCGGGCACGTCGCGGCACCCATCGCCCAGCAGATCATCAAGGCATGGCTCGAAGGGGGAGCATGAGCGAGGCCGTTCTCGGGGGGCGCTATCGGGTGGAGGCGCGGATCGGCGCGGGCGGGATGGCCGAGGTCTTCCGCGGGTTCGACACGACCCTGCACCGGACCGTCGCCATCAAGACCCTCAACGCCCCCTACGCCCGCGACGCCAGCTTCGTCGAACGCTTCCGCCGCGAGGCACAGGCGGCCGCGCGCCTGAGCCATCCCAACATCGTCGCCACCTACGACTCGGGCACGGACGGCGACACGCAGTTCATCGTCATGGAGTTCATCGAAGGACGAACGCTGGCCGAGTTCCTGGGCAGCGGGAAGAACGTCACACCGGTCCACGCCACGGAGATCGCCGAGAAGGTGTGCGAAGCGCTTAAGGCGGCCCATGCCGAGGGCGTGATCCACCGCGATATCAAGCCGGGCAACATCATGGTGACCCGCGACGGCCGGGTGAAGGTGATGGACTTCGGCATCGCCCGCATGAGCAGCGGGCCGGAGACCGCGCCGCAGACCAGCGTCGTGATGGGAACCGCCACCTACATCTCACCCGAACAGGCCAAGGGCCTGCCGGTCGATGCGCGCAGCGATCTCTATTCCTTGGGAACCGTGCTCTACGAGATGCTCGCCGGGCGCCCGCCGTTCGTCGGAGATTCGTCGGTAGCCGTGGCGTACAAACAGGTGAACGAGACACCGCAGCCGCCGTCGACGCACAACCCGGAGGTCCCTCCGGCATTGGATTCGGTGGTCATGCGCGCGCTGGCCAAGAACCCGGCCAACAGGTATCAGGACGCGGCGTCGTTCTGCACCGACCTGGAGCGCTCGCGCCTGGGGCAGGCGGTCGATGCCACGCCGCTCATGCCGCTGGCAGGCGCCGCAACCCAGGTTATCTCGCGGCCGCGCTCGACGGAGATCCTGCCCCCGGTGCAGGATCCGCCGGGAAGTGGCAGCAAGGTATGGCTCGGGATCCTCATCGGAGTGCTGGTCGTCGCGCTGATCGCAGGCGCCGGGATCCTTCTGGCCAACACGCTTCTGCGCGACAACCCTGTAGCGGCACAACTGAAGCCGCTCCCGAACCTGGTCGGGAAGGATCAGGCCGCCGCCATCGCCGAGTTGAAGAAGGCGGGGTTCACGAAGAAGCCGCTGATCAAGCCGGAGATCTCCACCGAGGCCCCGGGTACGGTGATCCGTCAGGATCCGCCGGCCGGTACGGATACGCTCACCGATGCGACCATCACGATCATCGTGGCCAAGGCCCAGCCGCAGGTTCCGGTTCCGGCGCTGACCGGGCTCACCGCTGATGCCGCACGAGCCCAGATCAACGACGCCCACCTCACACCAGGACATGAGACCACCACCGCCAGTGACCAACCGGTCGGAGACGTCATCAGCCAGTCACCACAGGCCGGCGATCTCGTGGACAGGGGCAGCACCGTAGACTTCGTCACCTCGAGTGGGCCCGGAACGGTAGATGTCCCCGATGTCACCTGCCTCACCCTCGGGAACGCGAGCGCCAAACTCACGCATGCAGGGTTCCACGTGGTGAACGGCGGGCCGGCGGACACGCTCAACCCGACCTGTCCTCCAGGGAGCGGCCGGATCGCCCTGCAGGATCCGAGTGCCGGACCGCAGGCGCCTGGAACCACGGTCACCATCTACACGCAGCCTGAAGAGAGTCCACCACCTCCCTCAAGTCCGTAGGAGCACCGCATGCAGTGGTACGCCGCAGAACCCTTCACCTATGGCGAGCGCGAGCAACTCGCGCCGCACTTCACCAACCTGGACGGCCCGGTGTTCGCCCTTACCAATCTCCCCGAGGCAGTGAAGGGTGCGCTGTTCGCGCGGTACTCGCGGAGCACGAAATCGCTGCGACGGCTCTTCCTGGACGAGTTCGTGCAGGACGTGACGGACGCCGGCACGCTCAGCCGGGTCGGGGCGGCGCGCGCGGACAAGCTCTACGACCGCGTGTTCGTCGAATACGGGGATGACTCCGTGGCGCAGCTGGGCGGTGTGCACCTGGCGTGCGAGCAGGCCTCGCAGCTCCTCTGCAAGGCACTGGAGTGGGGACGTCTGGCCGCCTACCTGGAGCAGTCCACGCGGTACATGCGCTATGATGGGAAGCCCGGCGACCGCTGGCGCGCAACGGTTCCCACCGAGATCCAGGGGACAGACCTGGAGCCGGCGTTCACCGGATTCCTGGACACCGTATTCACCACGTACGGCCAGATGTACGGGCCGATGGACGCGTTCTGGCGCGATCGGTTCCCGAAGGACGCGGCCGACAGCGACTTCGTCTACAACCAGACGATCCTGGCCAAGACGTGCGACACGCTCCGTGTGTTGCTGCCCGCGGCCACGCGATCGAACCTTGGGATCTACGCGACCGGCCAGAGCTACGAGCAACTCCTGATGCGGCTGGCCATCCACCCGCTCGCCGAGATGCGCGAGTACGGCGCCCTGATGCTCACAGAACTCCGGAAGGTGATCCCCGAGTTCCTCAAGCGCGTGGACGTCGAGGACCGCGGCGTCGCGTGGGGCAGGTATTGGCAGGACACGCGCGAACAGACCGAACACTTAGCCGCCAAACTGCTCGGCGATATCACACCGGGGCCTCGTGACGAGGTGGCACTGACCGACGCCGATCCTGAGGGCGAGATCAAGGTAACGGCCGCAGTGCTCTACGGCGCAAGCCATCTCCCGGACGACCAGATCCTTGAGCTGGTTCGCACGATGAGCGCCGAGGAGCGGTCGGAGATCCTCACGGCGAGCGTCGGCGCTCGCACGAACCGTCGCCACAAGCCCGGCCGTGCCTGGGAACGAACGCAGTACCGGTTCGACGTGTTGTGCGACTACGGCGCGTTCCGCGATCTCCAACGGCACCGGCCGCTCACGCTCGAATGGCAGCGACTCACCACCGCGCACGGCTTCGATACTCCAACCGAGATCGACCGGGCGGGGCTGCGCGAACCGTGGGATCGCGTGATCGGTGCGAGCGCCGAGCTGGAGGCGACACTGCTCGCGGCCGGACTTCCCGACGCGGCGCAGTACGCCGTGTCCATGGCTTACAAGATCCGGTTCGTCATGCAGATGACCGCGCGCGAGGCGATGCATCTGACGGAGTTGCGCTCGCAGCCGCAAGGACACCCGGTGTACCGGCGCGTCGCGCAGTCCATGGCCCATCAGATCGCCGCCGTGCATCCCGGCATCGCGGCGGCGTTCACGTATCTGGACACCAGCGAGGTGGACCTGGCCCGGCTCGAGGCGGAGCGCCGCCTTGCCGCCAAGCGCGCGACGCCCTCGTAACCTGCGGCGATGCCCACCGATGACGCCGCTCTGGCCGAACTGATCGCCCGGAGGGTCCCCAACGGTGGGCCGGGCCTGATCCTCCTGGTCTTGGAGAACGGAACCACCCGCGCGCAGCTGATAAGGGGCCTCGCACGCGTCATCGAGGGGAGCGAACTCCGCGAGGACACCATCTTCTACGTCGGCTCGATCGCGAAGCAGTTCGTCGCCGCGAGCATCGCGCTGTTGGAGCGCGAGGGCGCGCTGTCGATCGATGACACGATCGCCTCCGTCGTCGACGATCTTCCAACGTGGGGGTCGGAGGTCACCATCGACCATCTGCTGCATCACGTGAGCGGTCTGGTCGACCCCGGGCGCACCGAACACATGGGCGTGCCCGTCGACGGCATCCCCGCGTGGAGCAACGAAAGCCAGTTGGCCAGGGTCCGCGCCCTCAAGGTCCTGCCGCACCCACCGTGCACGCACTACATCTACGCGAACCGCGGGTACCTGCTGCTGGCGCACGTGGTTGAGCGTGCTTCGGGTCAACCGCTCTCTGCCTTCGCACGCGCCCGCATCTTCGAACCACTCGGCATGAAGGACAGCATGTTCCGCGACCGGCCCGATCCGCTTCCGGCGCGCGCCGCACGCGGGCACTTCGAGGCGATCGACGGCGCCCGCTACGAGGAGCCCGCCCGGTTCCACGCCGTGG
>JBDTXD010000044.1:0-9036 GCA_040006375.1 Actinomycetota bacterium | reverse complement strand
CATCTGATCCCCGACTCACCGAAAGAGCCCTACGACATGCACGAAGTCATCCGCTACGTGGTGGACGACGGCGAGTTCCTCGAGGTGTTCCCGCTGTGGGCCATGAACATCGTCACGGGGTTCGCGCGGCTGGACGGGCGTTCCATCGGGGTCGTCGCGAACCAGCCTAAGGTGATCGCGGGAACGCTCGACATCGAGGCGAGCGAGAAGGCGTCGCGGTTCGTTCGATTCTGTGACGCGTTCAACATCCCGATCCTCACGCTGGTGGACGTGCCGGGGTTCCTGCCGGGGACCGAGCAGGAGTATCACGGGATCATCCGCCACGGCGCGAAACTGCTCTACGCGTTCGCCGAGGCAACGGTGCCGCGGATGACGGTGATCACGCGAAAGGCCTACGGGGGCGCCTACCTGGTCATGAACTCCAAGCACCTGCGCGCCGACGTGTCGTTCGCGTGGCCGACGGCGGAGATCGCGGTGATGGGCGCGGAGGGTGCGGTCAACATCGTGTTCCGCAAGGAGATCGACAAGGCCGAAGACCCGGCGGCCAGGCGCGCCGACCTCATCGATGAATACAAGCGGAAGTTCTCCACGCCCTATGCCGCGGCCGAACGCGGGTTCATCGACGACGTGATCGAGCCCGCGGAAACGCGGCCCCGGCTCATCCAGGCCCTGCGCATGCTTTCAACCAAACGCGAATCCGTGCCCGCGCGCAAGCACGGCAACATCCCCTTGTAGCGCAAGGAGTTCCCATGTTTCCGAAGGACGAAGGCGAACGCCGGATCGAGATCCCCGAGGGCCTCACGCCCGAGGAGGAACGCGCGATCCTCATGGCCCTGGAACGGTATTTCTCGGCGGAGAGCCCTAAGCCCATGCCGTGGGTCCTGCAAGGGCGGGTGGATGCGACCGGACACGGCGCACTCCAGGTCCGCAAGTATTCCCGGAATTCATGGAACGGGGTGCACGCTGCGTTCGTTCGGCGCGGCGTTCCGTCGATGAACGGCCGTGGCGACGTCCGCTGAAGGAGAGGCTCTCCCGTGGAAGAGGACCCCAAGACCGGATACCTGGTGCCATCGGACGCCATCACGCCTCCCGATGCCGTCCCACAACTGATCCCACGCGAGGCGCTGGAGCCGAAGGACCCCACGTCGTTCGCGAGGGCCGAGCCGTATCTCGGCGAGCGGTTCGTGCTGGACGGCACCCCCTACGACGGATGAGCGCCGACCCCACGAACCACTGCCCGGTGTGTATGACCGGATACCCGTACGGCGTGACGAAGTGCGTGGACGATGGCGCCACACTCGAGGCCGGGCCCGCCCCGGCGCCTGAGGTGTCGGACGGGTTCGATGACGACGAGGCGGCGCGGGGGTCGGTGACCATGGTGCCCGTTCCTGCGGAGTCGAGGCTGGGCGTGGACGACCTGTTCTCCCAGGAGGAGATGGTGCCGCGCCGAATGGTCCTGGCCGAGGTGGTCCCAGAGGACGCGCAGGAGTTGGTCGACACCTTGGTGGGCGAAGGGATCGGCGCGCGCATCGGCGCTGCCACCAACAACGGCGGGGTACTCGTCCTCATCCACGAACAGAACCTGCCGGATGCCCAAGGCATCCTGGTCGACTTCACGGGGGACCCTGGACGGGTCGACGACATCCGGTACGCGGACGACGGAGAGGATCTGACCGCAAGCGATGCCGGCAGCGCGTACGTGGAGGTCTCGAGCCCGATGGCGGCGGATGCGCCCGCACAGTTGGAGCGGCTCCTGGGCGCGGGGATCGACGTGCACATGCAGCCTTCGGGAGATGGTGGCCACGATCCGCGGGTGCCCGTCGGGCTCATGGTCGGGACGGATGATCTCGATCGCGCGCGCGACGTGCTGGGGATCACGCTCTGATGGGCGGCGCGCGAAGGTCGCAGCCCGGCGCCTCGCGGACGGACGCCCTGGCCGCCTTCTCCTCGGAGAAGTGCGGGGCGGCCAGCTCGTGGAGCAACGGCCCGATGGAGACCTACGGCAGGCACGAACACGGCTATCACAAGGTGCTCTTCTGCCTCTCGGGCTCGATCACGTTCCGCACCGACGATGGCGAGATCGAACTCAGCGCCGGCGACCGCTTGGACCTGGAGCCCGGGACCACGCATTCGGCCGCGGTCGGTCCCCGCGGGTGCCGATGCATCGAGGCCTCCCGGTGAAGGTCGGATTCCACGTAGATCAGGCTTGGTTCTCGGCGCCGGGAGGCATCGGCACCTATGTCGCCGCACTCGCCCCCGCACTGGCCGATGCCGGAGCCGACGTCACGCTGTTCCGCTCCACCTGGCCCAGCCCAGCTCCGGAGTGGGCGGACCGATTCCCGAGCGTAGAAGTGCCCGGCGCGATCAAGACGCTCTATCCGGCGTGGAACGTGGTCGCTCGCCCGCCACTCCCGCAGTACCTGGCTGGGTGCGACGTGATCCACGCGACCAATCACGCCGCGGTGCCGCCGGTGCGCCCCGGCCAGGGCCTGGTTGTCACCGTGCACGACCTGGCGTTCGACCGGTATCCGGAGTTCTTCCCGCGCGAATGGCGGCTCCTCTACCGGACCGGGGTCCGCGCCGCGGTGAAGCGGGCGCACGCGCTCCTGGTCCCCTCGCATTCGACGGCCAGTGACCTCATCGACCGGGGGGCCGACCCCGCGCGCGTGCACGTGACACCGCTGGCGCCCTCCCTCGATGCGCGGTCCGACGATCCGGCGGCCGCGGTGGCGCGACTCGGTGTCGGGGAACCGTATCTCCTCTTCGTGGGAATGCTCGAGCCCCGCAAGAACCTGGTGCGTTTGATCCGGGCGTACCGGCAGGTCGCGCCGGACGTGCCACACACGCTGGTGCTGGCCGGAGCCGACGGGTGGCATGGGGACGAGTTAGATGACGAACTCGCCCGGCCGGGTCCGGGACGGATCGTGCGCACCGGACGCGTCGAAGCGGCCGAACTCGCCGCGCTGCACCGCCGCGCCTCCGCGTTCGTGTATCCGTCCCTGTACGAGGGGTTCGGCTTGCCGGTGCTGGACGCGATGGCGCGCGGGGTGCCGGTGGTTACCTCGGATACGTCCTCGCTCGCCGAGGTGGCCGGTGACTGCGCGATCCTGGTCGATCCGACGGACGTGGCCGAGATCGCAGAGGGCGTGCATCGGCTGCTCACCGATCCCCCAGCGGCCGCCGACCTCGCCGCGCGCGCCCTCCCCCGCGCGGCCGCCTACACCTGGGAGGCAACAGCTCGCGCTACCCTCGAGGCCTACGAGGCGGCCGTCCGGGAGGCATCGGCGTGAAGGTTTCGCTCATCTCCACCGTGAAGAACTGCGAGGGCGGGGTCGAGCAGTTCCTCGCCTCCCTGGCCGCGCAGACGCGCCGGCCCGACGAGGTCATCATCGTCGACGGCGGTTCGACGGACGGAACCGCAGAACGCTTCGAGCAGGATGGATCCATCACGCTCATCCGTGAACCGGGCGCGAACATCTCGAGGGGTCGCAACATCGCGCTCGCGGCCGCGACGCACGACCTCATCGCCCTCACAGACGCCGACTGCATCCTCGAGCCCGGGTGGTTCGAAGCCATCGTCCGACCGTTGGACGCGGGCGCCGATGTGAGCATGGGCTTCTATCATCCGGTGGCCGGCGGGTTCCTCCAAGGCTGCATGGCTGCCGTCAACCTCCCCGACGCGAGCGAGATCGACCCCGCGACATTCATGCCGAGCGGGCGGAGCGTCGCGTTCCGGCGAGAGGCGATCGAGGGTGCAGGCGGCTACCCCGAATGGCTCCCGATCGGTGAGGACATGTGGGTGGACCATCGCTGGCGTGAACTCGGGCTTGACCTACGGTTCGCACCGGACGCCGTGGTCCACTGGCGGCTCCGTTCGGGACTCCGGGACACATGGACGCAGTACTTCCGCTATGCACGGGGCGACGCGCACGCCGGGATGTACCCCGAACGCCACGCCCTGCGCTTCGGGGTCTACGCCGGTGCCGGCTTGGCGCTCCGATCGCATCGCGTGCCACCCAAACTCGCGGCATTGGCGGGCGCCGCCGCCTACGCGCGTACACCAGTACGGCGCGCATGGCAACGGTTCGAAGATACGGGCGAACGGGTGCGCGCCACCGCGGCGGTCCCCGCGCTCATGTTCTGGATCGATACCGCGAAGATCGCGGGCTGCGCGGCCGGCCTTGCCGACCGCGCGCGACGTCAGTAGGGGTAGAACCCCTCGCCCGATTTCCGCCCCAGTTTCCCGTCGGCGACCATCTGCCGCAGGAGCGCAGGCGCTTCATACTTGGCCTCGGGGAACGCCCGGCGTAGAACCTCACCGATGGAGAGCACGGTGTCCAGCCCGATCAAGTCGGCGAGCGCCAACGGACCCATCGGATGTCCGAGGCCCAGGACGATCGCAGCATCGATGTCCTCCCTGCTGGTGAACGCTCGTTCGTACAGGCGGATGGCGTCGAAGAGGTACGGGATGAGTAGGCGATTCACGATGAACCCGGCCTCATCGCTCGAGCGCACGCACGTCTTGCCCAGGATGTCCGTGCCGAACGCCCGAACGAACTCGAACGTCTCGGGCGCAGTGGTCTCGGCCGGGGTAAGTTCCAGGAGCTTCATCACCGGCGGCGGATTGAAGAAATGCATCCCGATCACGCGTGCGGGGCGCCGGCTCGCGATGGCCAGCTGCATGATCGGGATCGACGAGGTGTTGGACGCAAGGATCACATCGGGACGGGTGATGCGGCCGAGCGTGCGGAAGATCTCGAGCTTGGCATCGAGCTGCTCGGTCGCCGCCTCGATGACGAGATCGCTTCCGGCCACGCCGTCCAGTTCGGTCACGCCGGCTATGCGTCCCAGGTCCTGATCGGCCTGGGTCTGATCGAGCTTCCCGCGATCGACCGCCTTGCGAACCGACCGCTCCACGGCCTCGTGACCTCGCTCGACCAGCACGGCGGATCCCTCCACGAACGTCACCTGCAGCCCTGCCCGCGCCAGAACCTCGACGATCCCGGAGCCCATGAGCCCGCACCCGATCACACCGACGTGGCGAACGTCGGTCGGATCCATGGCGGGGCGGCTCTCGTCGTTGGTCAGAAGGGAAGCCTACAATCCACGGCATGCACGTTCGTGATCCGCTGCACCGCGCCCCGGCGGCCGCGGGCCTAGCTACAGGTGGCGTGCTGCTCGGACACAGCCTGACCTACGCGCTCATCCATCCCGGTCGGGTTGCGCGCGATCAGTTGCTGGCATCGACGGGCCACAGCTACCTCCCGGCCGTGAACATACTCGCCATGGTCGCGGTGTTCGTCACACTGGGCTGGTTGTCGCTCGGGCGACTGACCAGGCCGTGGAGCACCCCCAGCCGGCGGCAGCTCGGTGGCGCGATCGCCGGGTTCCAGGTCGGCGCGTTCCTCGCGATGGAGGTGCTGGAACGGCTGACCAGCGGTGCACCGCTCTCCGGACTCTCGCGCGGCGGGCTGCTGCCGCTCGGCGTCCTCATCCAGGTCGCCGTCGCGTTCGTCGTGCTGATCGTGGTTCGATTCGTCCTGCGTGTTTCCGACCGGGTTGCCGCGGCGCTCGGACGCGCGCCACGACACCCGGCGGCCCGGTCGCACGTCCTGCGGTCCCCTGCTCCAGTGGCTCGAACCCATCCCGATCTCCTCCTCGCGATCAGCCGCGCCCCGCCTCCTTCGGCCTGACCCTGAGCCCGTCACGGGCGCATCCGCAGACACGAAGGAGACCGACATGAATACTCGAAGGAGTCGTGCGACTGCTCTGGTCGTCGCGATAGCCGTGATACTCATCTGGCCTGCTGTTGCCGCTGCCCACGTGGTCAAGACCGTCGGTCCGGTCGAGATGGAGATCGGCTTCGCCACCGAACCCGCGTACACCGGCCAGCCCAATAGCGTGTATCTGCTGCTCTCGGAGAACGGCAAACCGGTCGTGAACCTCGGGGACTCGTTGAAGGCAACGGTCTCGATGCGGGGGGATTCCACCGATCTCCCACTGGTGCCCAACTTCGAGTCGGGCGGCGATGGGGTACCGGGTGAATACCGCGCCTACTTCGTTCCGAGCCAGCCCGGCGCGTACACGTTCCGCCTGTTGGGCACGGTGGGCAAGACGGCGATCGACGAAACCGTCACCTCCGGCTCCAAGACGTTCGACGAGGTGCAGAACCTGAGCGGTGCGGTCTTCCCCACGGTCCCCTATCCGGACAATGGCGAGCTCGCCACTCGCATACAAGCCGACGACGCCCGGACGGAGTCGGCGTTGAGGCAGGCGAGCGCGAGGGTCGACGACGCGAAGAGCGCGGCCACCACGGCGCGAGTGCTCGCGATCGCGGGGTTGGCGATCGGGTTGATCGGACTGGGCACCGCCGTCGCGGTGAAGCGGGCATGGCGGCCCGCGACCTAGATGCTCGCCCACGCCGGGAACGCCGATGAATCGATGTCGCTCATCATGGCGTTCACCGGTCTATGGGTTGGATGGGCCGGCTGGTCGCGTCTGCGCGGCAATGGGTTTCCTCGCATGTCGCGGCCCGTCGCATTCGTCTGTATCGGCGTTGCTCTCGCGTTTATCGTTGCCGCGACGATCGTGCCTCGGATCCTCCTCGGTCCCAAGCCCGGCACGATCATCCCCGCCGGTGCTCGACCCAGGTCTACGGCGACGCTGGCGATCGAGGAACCGAAACCAGGAGCCTCGGTCTCGGGAGGGCAACTCAACGTGATCGCCAAACTCACCGGCGGGACCATCGTGCAAGCGACCAGCACGGATCTGACCCCGAGCACCGGCCACCTGCACCTCTCCATCGACGGGAAGCTTGCCTCGATGACCTACGGCACGGTGCAGATCCTCAACATCTCGAGCCTGGAGCCCGGGCTCCATACCCTCACGGCGGAGTTCGTCGCGGCCGATCACGCACCCTTCAACCCGCGCGTGGTTGCCACGGCCACCTTCACGAAGGCCGGCCCGTGACCGGGCTCCGGCGGGTCGCGGTGCTCGGCGCGCTGTTGGCCGGCGCGCTGTGGATGGGCGCCGGCCCCGCCCTGGCCCACGCGAACCTGCTCACCTCGTATCCGAAGAGCGGCGCGACACTTGCCACCGCCCCCGCCCGGGTCACGTTGACGTTCAGCGAACCGGTGGATGTCGGTCTGTCGCTCGTGTCGGTACTCGACGCGACGGGGGCAGACACCCATGCAGCCGCTGCCGCTGCGGTTTCCGGTCAGCCTCGCGAACTCTCCGTATCGCTTCCTCCACAGCTGCCCGACGGCGTCTACACGGTGAACTGGCGGGCGGTCTCTGCCGCCGACGGTCACATCACGCAAGCGGCATTCGCGTTCGGTATCGGGACGCCGCCCGGCGCGTCCTCCTCCGTCCCGCAGCCGGCCGCGCCAGGTGTCTCCGTGCTCGCAGTGATCGGGAAGGTCCTGCTCTACGCCGGCCTCTCCGTGCTGTTCGCCGCGGCGTTCGTCGGCCTGATCGCGTTCGGCGGCGTCATCCCAGCGCGGCGCACCGTGTTCATCGCTGCGTCGTCGGCGGCCCTTGTCGGCGCGGTCGCGATGCTCTTCGCGCAGGAACACGCCGTGGGGGTGAGTCTGGGGACGCTGCTTCGGTCAGAGGTGGGGAAGCCGTATCTCTGGCTGCTCGCATTGGTTGCAGGCACGGCTGCTGCGTCCACGTGGGCCGAGACGGCCCGGAGTCGGTTGGCCCTGTTCCTCGTCGGCGGCGGGGCTTCGGGTGCCATGCTCGCGCGGTCCATCGGGGGCCACGCGTCCGCCGCTGCATCCCGGTCGTGGCTCCAGGTGGGCACGCAATGGCTCCACTTCATGTCGGTGGGGGCGTGGATCGGCGGGCTCGTACTGGTCGCTTTGCTGGTGCGAAGCCGCCGTGAAGGGGTTCCCCCTCTCTCCGAGGTCGCGCGGTTCTCAACCATCGCGTTCTGGTCAGTCCTCGTCCTCATCCTCACCGGGAGCATCCGCGTCGTGAACGAACTCGGTGGGATCTCCGCGTTGACGCGCGTCTTCCACTCCTCATACGGCATCACGCTGACGATCAAGGTCGGTGTCGCCGCCGTCCTCATCGGACTCGGAGGGATCAACCGGTACCGCTCCTTGCCGCGCCTGGCTGATGGAGGGCACCTGTTCCGGCGTGTGATCGGTGCTGAACTCGTCGCAGCCCTAACCCTGTTCGGCCTCACCGCCACGCTCACGTCCCTGCCGCCGGCGGCGGGGACCGCCGGGCCGGGTTCCACGGTGCCAACCCGGATCTCTGCGAGCGGGAGCGACTTCGCAACGACCACGAAGGTCTCGCTCACCGCCACGCCAGGCGCGCCCGGCCTCAACACGTTCACCGCGCTAGTGACCGACTACGACACCGGCGCTCCCGCCGACGCCACTTCGGTCGAACTCCAGTTCCAACCGAAAGGCTCTCAGGTGGTGGGCGCGAGCACGCTGGCGCTGCGCCACACCGAGGGCACACGCTGGACGGCAAGCGGCACGAACATCTCCCTGGCCGGTTCATGGTCGGTCACGGCGACCGTCGCCCGGTCCAGCGCGACGGTCGAGGTACCGCTCACCCTCACCACCAGAGCTCCGCCACAACACTTCACGGTCTCGCGTGCCGCCGGCCAACCGGACATCTACACCTTCACCCTCTCGGGGGGCGAGCAATTGCAGATCTACATCGATCCGGGAACCGCCGGCCCATCACAGTTCCACGTGACCGCGATCGGGAGCGACGGCGATGGACTTCCCCTGGCATCCGCCACGCTCTCCGCAACTCCTGCAGGCGGCGATCGCAGGATCTTGGTCAGCACGAGACTGGGTCCCGACCATTTCGTGGCGAATACCGCCCTTCCTGAGGGAGACTGGCGCTTCGGTGTCAGTGCGACCACCAAGGATGGGCATACCCTGCAGGCGAGTTTCAACCAACCGATCGGAGCAGCCTGATGCGTGGGCACCGTGGTTCGGCTATGGCGATGTCGCTCGTCGCCGTGATCCTGACGGGATGCGGCGGCGCCTCGAACACCTCTGGGCCCGCGGG
>JBDTXD010000043.1:0-9158 GCA_040006375.1 Actinomycetota bacterium | reverse complement strand
CTCGGCGCTCCCGGCCTGGTGGCGGGGGTAGCGGCGGACGGCGTGTTCCTCAGCAACCAGGCGATGAGCGCGCAGGGCCTCTCCACCGCCAACGTTTCCTCCATCATGTCCTCACTCCGAGCGCCGGGCGGCAAGCCCTTGTTCCAGGGAGCGTTCCCCGGGTTCGCGGTCGGATTCGGGAAGTACTGCTGATGACCCTGCGACGCACATCTAACGCCGACGAAGTCTCGGTCACCCGTCGGGGAACCGCGCTGGACCTCCCCGGCGATGACGCCGGACGTGGGAACGAACCCGCCGGCAGGACCGCGTTCGGCGTCACGGTAGTCCTGCTACTCGCGCTCGCGACCGCGCTCCGGTTCGGCCAGCCCGAGCGGTTCGCGTGGTTACAGAATTTCTTCGTCGTCTTCGGAGCGATCCTCCTGGAGGCGATGCCGTTCGTGCTGATCGGAGCGGTGGCATCCGCGGTCATCGAGGTGTTCGTTCCTGCCAGCGCGTTCGAACGGATCGGACGGCTGCCGACCGTGCTGCAACTGCCCTGCGCCGCAGCGGCCGGGATGGCGTTCCCCATCTGCGAGTGCGGCTCGGTCCCGGTCGCCCGGCGCTTGTTGCGCCGCGGTCTCGCACCGGGGGCGGCAGTGACGTTCATGCTGGCGGCGCCGATCCTCAATCCCGTCGTCATCGCCTCAACGGTCGTCGCCTACCACGGCCGCCCGGACTTCTGGGTCGTCGTCCTCGGGCGGTTCACGCTGGGATTCATCGTCGCGGTTGCGGTGGGATGGGTCATCGGCGCCCGCCGTCCGGACGAGGTGCTGCGCAAAGGGACGATCGACCCCGATGATGACGACCACTCCCCGGACGAATCGCGGTGGTCGCGGTTCGCCGGTCATATCGCTGGTGACTTCATCTTCATGGGACGGTTTTTGGTGGTTGGCGTCGCCGTCGCCGCCGCGATCCAGACCGTGATCCCGCAGACGCTCGTGGCCAAGGTCGCAGGTCTGCCGGTCCTCAGCATCGTCGTGATGATGGCGCTGGCGTTCGTGCTGTCGCTCTGCTCGGAGTCAGATGCGTTCGTCGCAGCGTCGTTCACGCAGTTCGGGCCCGCCGCGCAATTGGCGTTCTTGGTGACCGGGCCGATGATCGACATCAAGCTGAGCGCCCTGTACGCCGGCACCTACTCGAAGGGTTTCCTCCGAGCGGTATTGGTAACCGCCTCCGTGATCATCCTCGCCGGAACGCTCTGGGCGGCGGTGATCTGGGGATGACCTGGAACCTGCGGCGACTCCTTGCGGGGGCGGTGTTGGCCGCGTGGGCGGCACTCTTCTGGTTCGTGCTGTTGTCGGGCCGAACGGGGCTTTACCTGTCGACACGAACGGCGTGGCTGGTCCCGGCCGGAGCTGCGATCCTCACGGTGGCCGCGCTCGGCAGGCTCGCGTCGGGCCGCTCGGGAGCACCGCCCCCGGTTCGACGCAGCGACCTGCGCGGCGCGTCCCTGTTGGTGATCCCCGTGATCGTTCTGCTCGCGCTTCCCGCGAGCACGCTGGGGACGTTCGCGCTCGGCCGACGGCCCGTCTTCGGGGTGGGGGCAACGGCTCCGTCGGGCGGCCTGTCCTCCGGGACGTTGTCGATGGTGGACGTGGCCCGGGCCCAGGCTACGAAGGAGGACCTGGCGGCTCTGCAACACCGGAACGCGGAAACCGTCGTGATGGTCGGCTTCGTCGCAACCCAGCCGGGCGAACCCAGCACGGAGTTCATGCTCTCGCGGTTCATCATCACGTGCTGCGTGGCAGACGCGACGGAGACACAGGTCCGTGTCGTCGACGTGCCGGCGGGTTCGGCGCGGCCGAACGCCTGGGTGCAGGTGACCGGGCGGATCTACGCGTTGGGGTCGCAGGTCATCATCGACATGACTAGCATGAAACCTATCCCCCGCCCCGCGGACCCCTACCTCACCGGGTAGACACGCGCCGCCGGTCAGCCGCAGTCGCGGCAGATGCCGATGAGATCGAGGCGATGACTCACCGACGCGAACCCGGCGCCTCGCGCCAGCCGGTCGAGTGACCGATCGAGCTGCGCCTCCACATCGGTCGGAAGGGCCACATCCTCGACCCTCCCGCACTCGGAACACACGAGGTGATGGTGATGTCCCATCAACTCCTCGGTGGGTTCATACCGGGCGAAGTCCTCGTCGGTTACGACGCGGCGCACGACGCCGGCCTGCTCAAGCACCGCGAGGTTGCGGTAGGCGGAACTCTGGGTGAGACCCCCACCCGCCGCGAGGATCGCCGGGACCGGAAGCGGACTCCCAGCACCCGCCAGGAGCGACACCAACGCCCGTCGCTGGCTGGTGTACCGCTGGCCGGCGGCCCGGAGCCGGGCGCTCGCGGCGTCATCGATGGTCACGGCGTCGCCGGGCCTGGCCGTGGATCGCTTCCGTGCCATCATCGGTGGATCCCCGTCAACGCGTTCGCCGCGGTTCGCTTCACGATGGCCACCACGGTGAATACAGCCGTCGTCGTCAGCACGATGGTCCCTCCGGGAGAGATGTTCAGCGTCCGGCCCACGGCGAGACCGACCACGGACGACACCCCGCCGATCGTGACCGCGATCCAGAGCGTCGAACGGAACGACCGAGCGACCAGCTGGGCGCTCGCTACCGGCAGTACCATGATCGGCGCGATGAGCAGGATGCCGACAACCCGCATCCCGGCGATGACCACGCATGCGGTGATGACCGCAAGCGCCATGTTCAACCGGTCGACCGGGAGACCGGAGACCCGAGCCCAGTCCTCGTCGGTCACGACGGCGAACAGCACCCGGCGCTGCGAGATCGCCGCCGCCGCGATCAGGACGCCGAGCGTGAGCACAGCCCCGAGACCGCCCCATCCGATCTTGAACGGATCGCCGAACAGGTACTTCGTCGATTCGAGGTCGACGGTCCCGTTGCCGATCCGGCTGGTGAACACGGCGCCGAGCGCGATCCCCGTGTAGAAGAAGAGAGCGAGGGCCAGATCACCGCTCGCCTTGCGTCGCGTCCGCAGCATCTCGACCCCGGCAGCCCCAACGACGGCGAAGCCGAGCGCGGTCCATACCGGCCAGATCCCCGCAAGCATGCCCGCACCCACGCCCGCGTAGGCGACGTGCCCGACACCGTCACCCATCAGCGACAGCCGCTTCTGCACCAGGAACGTCCCGATCATCGGCGCGAACACACCAACCGCGACGCAGGCGACGAGCGCGTGAAGGACGGCCCGGCTCATCGCAAGCCCTCCAACCACAGGGGCAGGTCGGCGTCGTGGATCCCGAGCGAGACACCCGTCGCCGACAGCTCCGGGGCGGGACCGTCGAACAGCACTTTGCCCTTCAACACGATCACGCGGTCGACATCGGCCGCGACCGCCGACAGTTCGTGCGAGACCAAGAGCACGCCGGAACCGTGATCGCGGATGAGGTGGACGAGCGAATCCCGGAACCGGCGCTGGGATTCGCCGTCGACACCGGCTACCGGCTCGTCCAGAACCAGGAGATCGGGCTCCGAAGCGAACGAACGTGCGATGAAGGCGCGTTGCTGCTGCCCGCCTGAAAGTTCGTTGACGGGGCGGTCGGCCTCGGGAGCCAGCCCCACCGATTCGATGGCGTGGGCCACCTCAGCGCGATCGTGCCCCGAGGGGTCACGCCACCAGCCGCGCCGGCGGAGCCGGCCTGCCTCGACGATCTCGCGAACCGTGGCCGGAACCTCACTCGCCAGCGTCGGACGCTGTGGGACGTAGCCCAGACGCTGCCGTTCGTCGAAATCGCGAGGCGCCTGACCGAACAGGAGTACCGATCCCGACTGAGGTGACAATGCTCCGAGCAGGAGTTTCAGCAGCGTCGATTTGCCCGAGCCGTTCGGGCCGACGAGCGCTACGAACTCCCCCCGCCGAACGCTCAGTGACACATCTTCCAAGACCGGTGTTCGCCCATAGCCGAACGTCAGGTGTTCCGCGACGAGGATCGGTTGCCCGGCCTGATCCTCACTTTGGATCTCTGGTGTCGGAATAGGAATGGTTCCCATAACTAGCCACACTACGAGGTCGGACGAGTCACGTCAAGGTCGGGCGCTCGCCCACTCCCCTGTCATAGTTGTCCCAATGCCGAAGATCTACTTCGACGAACGGATCGCAGCCAGCTACGACGCGGACTCAGCCGACATGTTCGACCCCGCGGTCATCGAGTCGACCGTGAGTTTCCTCGCCGACCTGGCCGGGACCGGCGGCGCCGCCCTCGAACTCGGGATCGGCACCGGCAGGGTTGCGCTCCCATTGAGTGAACGCGGCGTCCGCGTATATGGGATCGACCTGTCCCCGGCCATGATCGCGCAGCTTCAGGCGAAGCCGGGCGCGGAAGAGATCGGCGTGACTATCGGCGACTTCGCCACGACCAAAGTGGAGGGGACCTTCACGCTCGCCTACCTGGTCTACAACACGATCATGAACCTCACGACACAAGACGAGCAGGTCGGATGCTTCCTCAACGCCGCCGCGCACCTTGAGCCCGGCGGGTGTTTCGTGATCGAGGTGGGCGTCCCCGCCCTCAGGCGGTTCCCGCCGGGTGAGACCGTTCGCGCCTTCACCGTTACGCCGACGAGGCTCGGGTTCGAGGAGTACACCGACTTCCCCGGGCAGATCGTGTGGTCGCACCACTACTGGGTCAGGGACGGGCAGATGGAGGTCTTCTCGGCGCCGTATCGCGATGTATGGCCGTCCGAACTTGACCTCATGGCGCGGATCGCCGGGATGAGGTTGCGCGAACGATGGAGCGGATGGACACGTGAGCCGTTCACGGGCGAGAGCACCTCGCACGTCTCTGTCTGGGAGAAGACGGGGTAGCCGGGCTCTGCGCTATCGTGCGCGCCATGACCGTGCGGATCGGGATCGGGCTGTTCACCGGGCAACTTCCGGCTGACGCCACCCAGACGTACGCCGAGTCCTACCGCGAGACCCTCGAACTCGTCCGGCTCGCCGAGGCGCTCGGGTTCGATTCGGCGTGGGTCAGCGAACATCACGGCGCCTCCGACGGCTACTTCCCCTCGTTGCTGGTGATGCTCGCAGCCTTCGCCGAGGCCACGAACCACATCCGCTTGGGGACCGGCGTGATCCTCACCCCTTTCCACGATCCGCTGCGGCTGGCGGAGGACGTGGCCACGGTCGATCAACTGAGCGAGGGCAGGCTGACGGTGGGCCTGGGACTGGGGTGGCGCGAGGAGGAGTTCCGCATGTTCGGCCAGCCGATCCGCGAACGGCTCGCGCGGACCCGGGAGACAGTGGAGGTGCTCCGCCTCGCCGCCGGAGGGGAGCGCTTCAGCTTCCATGGCTCGATGTTCGACTACGACCGGGTGCGCGTGACGCCGCCGGCGGCCCAGACAGGGGGGCCGCCCGTCATCCTCGGGGGGTACACCGATGCGGCGCTTCGACGCGCCGGTGAGATCGGCGACGGCCACATCACCGACGCGGACGACGCGGCGCATATCCGCCACGCCGTCACGCTCATGGAGGATGGGGCCCGTGGGAAGGACAAGGATCCTGGCGGCTTGCATCTGGTACTCATGCAGAACGCGTGGGTCTCGGAGCCCGGCCGCGATTGGTGGACAGAGATCAGGGACGGGGTGTTCCACCAACTCGGCATGTACGAGGCGTGGGAAGACGAGCACGACACGCCTGCGCACGATTCGGCCGAGCCGAGCCTCGCGGAGGAAGACGCGGCGCGCGCCGGCGTGGCCGGCGGTACCGCGGAGGAGGTCATCCACCGGCTCCGGCCCGTCGTCGAGGAATTCGGCCATCGAACGAACTTCGACCTCATCGTCCGGCTCCACTATCCGGGGATGGCGTTCGACGAGGCCGCTCGCGCTGTGGAGCGGTTCGGCGAGAACGTCATCCCCGCGCTCAAAGGCAGCTGAGGGCGCTAGGAATGGAGTTGGAGCGAGCCGGTCGCGGTTCGTTCGATGAGACCATCGCGGATGAGCGCCACCAGCACGGCGTCGAGGCGCTCAGCGGTGGCCCCGGTACCATCGGCGACCTGGCCGAGGGAACACGGGCCGTCCGTGCTCAGCACGCGCACCACCGCGCCTCGCAGCTGCCGCGTCGAACCGTGGAAGGCCGGTTGCCGTCTGACGCTCGACCGACCCACGAGTCCCCGTGCCCGGAAGCGGCAGATGGCGTGCAGCGGACACGCGTCGCAGCGCGGCGACCGTGGGCGGCAGAGCGAGGCTCCAACGTCCATGACCGCCTGGTTCCACGCGCCGGGATCGCGGGGATCGAGCCACGCCTGCGCGTCTTTGCGGAGCCGCGGCGCAGGGATCTCATCAGGCTCAGCGCCGTGGAGGACCCGCGCCGCCACGCGCCTGATGTTCGTGTCCATCGCGACAACGGGGATCCCGAACGCGATCGATGCCACGGCGGCCGCGGTGTAGGGGCCGACGCCAGGGAGCGACAACAGGACGTCGACCTCGCTCGGCACGATCCCGCCGTGCATGGAGACGATCGCGCGCGCGGTCTCGTGCAGCGCGACGGCCCGGCGGTTGTAGCCGAGCCCCTGCCACTCCCTGAGCACGTCGTCCCGTTTCGCGGCCGCCAGCGCCTGGACCGTTGGGAAGCGCTCCATCCACGCGTCGAACGTAGCTGCCACGCGTGAGGCCTGGGTCTGCTGCGCCATGAACTCGCATACGAGGATCTGGTACGGCTCGCGCACGCCGCGGCGCCAGGGATAGCGCCTCTCCCGTGACCGATACCAATCCCGGAGCTCCGGTGCCCCGGCCGGCGTGTCGATTTCCCCTGCCGCCTCGCCCGGACTAGGCTCAGCCACGATGCCCAGCGTTCGCGAGGTCATGAGCACAGATCTGGTCGTCGTCGCTCCCACGGCGACGATCGCCGAGACCGCCACAGTCATCGGTGCACGGGGCGTGGGGAGCGCACTGGTGATGGAGGGCTCGAGGCTCCTCGGAGTATTCACCGAACGCGACGTGGTGCGCGCGGTTGCCCAGCATTTCGACGGGTCCGAGCATCAGGTCCACCTTTGGATGACGCGTGAGCCGATCACCATCGGCCCAGATGCCGATGCGGTCGAAGCCCTGGACACGATGCTGGAACACGGGTTCCGGCATCTGCCGGTGGTGGAGGATGACGCCATCGTGGGCATGGTCTCGATGCGCGATCTGCATCCGGCTCCTGCTCGGCGCTACAGCGCCGAGCGCCACGGCTAGAAGCCGGCTTTCGCGCCCTTGTCCGGCATCGCCTCGGCGGTTTCCTGCAGCGCTTTGAACGTTTCGCGGAACACGTCGCCGACGAAGGAGGCGGGCTGGCTGCCCTGGGCACCCAGAGTCCCGCGCACGGCCGATGCGGTGATCTCGACGGCCTTCTCGAAGATATGCCAATCGGTGTCGCGGGTCATGCGGGCCTCCTGAAGTGGTCGATGGGCAGATCGATGCGACCACCAGGCTACCGCGAGCTAGTTGTAGGCGCGGAGCCCGGTCAGCGCGTGCCCGATGATCAGCGTGTGGATCTCCGACGTGCCCTCATACGTAAGGACCGATTCGAGGTTGTTCGCATGACGCATCACCGGGTACTCCAAGGTGATCCCGCTGGCACCCAGGATGGTCCGGGCGCTTCGCGCGATGTCGAGCGCCTCGCGGACGTTGTTGAGTTTCCCCATGCTGATGTGCTCGGGGATCAGACGCCCCTCGTCCTTCATGCGGCCAAGATGCAGCGCGAGCAGCGTCCCCTTGCCGATCTCGAGGGCCATGTCCGTCAACTTCTCCTGCGTGAGCTGGAACGAACCGATGGGCTTGCCCCACTGGACGCGGGTCTGCGAGTGCTCAAGCGCGCACTCGAAGCACGCGCGCGCTGCACCCATGACACCCCACACGATCCCGAACCGGGCCTCCGTGAGGCACGAGAGCGGGCCCTTCATGCCGGTGACGCCGGGGAGCACGGCGCTCTCGGGCAGCCGCACATCGTCCAGGTAGAGGGACGAGGTGATCGAGGCACGGAGCGAAACCTTCCGGTGGATGTCCTGCGAAGAGAACCCCGCCGTGTCCGTCGGCACGATGAATCCGCGAACACCGTCATCCGTCTGTGCCCACACGATGGCGACATCGGCGATCCCACCGTTCGTGATCCACATCTTCGACCCGTTCAGGATCCAGTCGGCCCCCTCGCGTCTCGCGTTCGTTCGCATGCCGGAGGGGTCGGAGCCGAAGTCCGGTTCCGTCAGCCCGAAGCAGCCGATGACCTTGCCGGCCGCCATCCGCGGGAGCCACTCCTGTTTCTGTTCCCTGGACCCGAACTTCCAGATGGGGAACATGCTGAGTGATCCCTGCACGCTCACGAACGACCGCATGCCCGAATCCCCCGCCTCCAGTTCCAGGCACGCGAGCCCGTAGCTCACGGCGTTCGCTCCCAGGCACCCGTATCCCTCCAGGTGCATCCCGAGCATCCCGAGATCCGCGATCTCCTTGATCAGCTCCCGGGGGAACTCGCCGCGCTCGAACCAGTCGCCGATGTCCGGGAGCACCCTGTCACCGACGAACTGCCGAACGGTCCCCTGGATGGCGCGCTCTTCTTCGGACAGCAGGTGATCGATCAGGAGCGGATCGCTGGGGTTCAGGCCGGCCATGGCGAACACCCTACCCTCGCGAACCTGCAGAAGTGCCGGAGACAGTGTCGAGAACCGGCGTCATCGATCGTCGTTACAGTGAGCTGCGGCCAAGGGGCCGCCCACCCGAAGGAGGGGTCATGAAGTACGCCCTGTTGATCTACGGCGATGAAGCCGCATACGCCGGCGCCACCCCCGAACAGCTCCACGGGATGGAGGAGGCCTACGGCAAGTACGCCGGATGGCTGGAGGAACGCGGCTGGACTCGAGCCATGGAGCGGCTGCACGACTCCGGTCAGGCCACCACGGTTCGCGCACCCGAAGGGACCGCGATAACGACGGACGGCCCGTTCGCCGAGACCAAAGAAGCGTTGGGTGGGTTCTTCGTCATCGAGACTGCCGACCTGGATGAGGCGATCGAGGCGGCCGCAGCTTGCCCAGGCGCACTCACCGGTTCGATCGAGATCCGGCCCATCGCCGACATGTGAGAAGACGACCCGACGCCGAGGATGTCCTTGACCGCCTGTTCCGCC
>JBDTXD010000042.1:0-9166 GCA_040006375.1 Actinomycetota bacterium | reverse complement strand
TGGTCGTGTGGCCCGCAGGCACCCGAGCCGAAACGGCCGATCAGTTCGTTGATCCCTCCCAGGCGGCTACCGAGCTCGCACCCGCCGTCTTGATGGCGTCACGGCGTCACCAACTGTCGAACGGACCGACCATCGTCGGCGCCGACCTTCGGGTCGTGCCCGGCTTCGACCCTGCGGCACCGCTCGAGCCGTCGGCCCCCGTCGATCCGGTACTCGAGCCCGCCCCCGCTGTGGCTGGGGTCACGGCCGCTTCGAGGATCGCTGTTCCCAGGGCCGTGGTACCGGCGGCGGCGCTCGCGTCGGCGGCGAGCGGAGCCGCGGCCGCGACGCCCGCGACGCCCATAGCGAGCGTGTCCCGCCTGCGCGCCCGTGCGTCGGTGTCTCTGGTTGCCGCTTGCGTGATGCTGGCGCTGGTTGTCGCGATCACCTCTCGACCGATGTCCCCTTCGGTCATCAGTGCCCTGCCACCGGGGCCATCGGCCGTTCCGAGTGCAACTCCCGGCGGTCCAAGTGGTAACGGAGGTAACGGCGGGAACGGCCAACCACCCAGCACAGGGCCGCTCGTGGGCAACCCCCCGGCCTTCGGCCTTTCTGCGCTGGGTCTCGCGCCGGCCGTCATGTCGGACAATGCGCCGCCCGGGCCTAGCGGGACCGAAACCGGCGGGACTCCGGCGGTCGCGAACATCGTTCACCGCCGAGAGGTGCGGCATCGCAGGCGGCACCGGGTGCGGCACCGGAAACGGCAGCGTCGTGACGGAGGCGGTCAGGGCAGCGGGGGTGATGGTGGCTCCTCGAACGGGGGATCTTCGAACGGACCGGGCGGATCCGGTGGTCCCGGCACCGGCCCCTCGGCTCACGATCATCCCGCGCATCCCGATCACCCGGCCCATCACGCCCATGCGGGCAACGAGCACGACGGCTCCGGGCACGGCGACGCCCACGAGGGCTCGGACCATGGCAACTCGAGCCATGGAAACTCCGATCAGGGCGACGACAACACGGACGATGACTGAAGCCTGAGGCCGGCCCCCTGGCCGGGTGCGGGACGGCCGACCAGACCGTCGACGCCGTCGACGCTTCATCGTGGTGCCACGGATGCGCGTACGGGACGTGCGTGGTTGGGCTCCTTCCCGCGGTCCGTGCCCACTACGACCTCTACGTGCAGCGGCTCGTCTCCAGCGGCTAGCGGACGACCTCTACCCGCGCCCACAGAGCTGCCGCTCAGATTCCCACTAGGCTGCTCGGAGGCATGGGGGACGACCAGGGACGACCAGCAGGGAGGAAGCTTGCCACGACCGACCGTCACTATCGTTGACGACTACGCCGCTCTGAGCCGCGCGGCCGCCGGATCCATCAGCGAATGTCTACGACGCTCCCCCTCCGCGCGGGTCCTTGCCGCTACTGGGGAAACGCCGATGGGCGCGTACGCGGAATTGGCCAGATCGAAGGATAGCGGCGCATTCGACTCGGCCCGGGTGCAGATCTACGTCCTGGACGAATACGTCGGGGCGCAGGAGAACTCCCGTTCGCTCGTGGAATGGCTCCGTCGGGGCCTCATCGAGCCGCTGGGAATCCCCGACAGCCACGTCGTCGGACTCCCCCCGGATGGGGACCCACGCGCCTGCGCAACCTACGATGACGCACTTGCTGCACGCGGTGGATTCGACCTTGCCATCCTGGGTATCGGCACCAACGGTCACATCGGCTTCAACGAACCGCCTTCCGATGCTTCGTCGCCGACACGGCTCGTCCAGTTGAGCGAGGAGACCATCGCATCGAACCAGCACTATCAGGACGGAACGCCCGTTCCCCACACAGCGGTAACCGTCGGGATGGCGCCCTTGCTCGCCTCGCGGAAATGCCTGTTAATCGCCTCAGGAGCCTCGAAAGCGCCGATACTCCAGCGAGCGATGCGCGGTCCCGTCGGCGCCGACGTTCCTGCCTCGTTCCTCCAAGGACATCCAGATCTGACGGTGATCGTGGACGCAGCAGCGTGGCCGGGCCCCGAGGCATGAGGGTCTCGTTCGACATGCTGAGGAGAGGCGGAAGGGACGTGCCATGAAGATGACGCTCATCGGCGCCGGGGTTCGGGCACCGTTCATCCTCCACGGCTTGGCCGAACGCCAGAGCGAACTCGGCCTGACCGAGGTGGTGCTCCACGACACCGACCACGAGCGCCTGGAGCTGATGGCGGCCCTGGGGGCCCACCTGTGCACCGGATGGGGAGCGAGCTTCTCCGTCCGCGGTGACCCGGATGCGCGCAGCGCGCTCAGCGGGGCGCGGTTCGTCTTCACCGCGATCCGTGTCGGCCAGGAGCGGGCCCGCGCGCTCGACGAGCAACTGCCGCTGAAGTACGGCGCGCTCGGACAGGAGACCACGGGGGCAGGTGGATTCGCGATGGCGATGCGAACCATCCCGGTGATGCTCGACTACGCCCGTCTGGTAACGAAGATCGCGCCGGACGCGCTCATCGTCAACTTCACGAACCCGGTTGGCCTGATCATGCAAGCGGTGACGCAGTTCACCGACGCGCGGATCGTCGGCGTCTGTGACGGTCCGATCGAGATGAAACGCAGCGTCGCCGAGTTCCTGCACACCCCGCCCGACCGGGTCCACGCGGACTACATGGGACTCAACCACGCCGGCTGGATCCACCGCGTGTTGGTGGACGGCCGCGACCGATTGCCCGAGATCCTGGACGGCTACGAGGAACTCCAACGCCAGGACGCGTCATGGGCGCTATTCGACCCGGCGCTGGTGCGAACGCTGGGGATGCTGCCGATGGAGTACCTCTACTTCTACTACTCACGGCACAAGGCCGTGGAGAACATCCTGGCCTCCGGGGGCTCGCGCGGGGAGCAGATCGCGGCGCTGAACGCCTCGCTCTGGCCTGCGCTCCGCCGGGCCGTGGACGCCGGCGACCTCGCCGGCGCGGAGGCGGCCTGGGAGCGAACGATGAACGCCCGCGACGAAACGTACTTCGCGCGCGAGCGCGGCGAGTCGCTGCCGGACGCTCCCCAGGTGGAGGAGCCGGCCGAGCACATCGAGATGTTCGAAGGTGAGGGCTACGAAGGCCTGGCGACCGCGGTCATGACGGCATCGGTGCAGCGGTTGCGCGTTCCCTTGATACTCAACGTGCCGAACCGCGGCGCGATGCCCGACCTCGAAGACGACGATGTGGTGGAGGTGACGGCCCTCGCCGACGAACACGGAGCCCATCCCCTGGCGCAGGGGCACATGCCGCCCGCAGCGAAGTCGCTGATCGAACCGCTCAAAGCCTACGAACGCCTCACGGTGGAGGCCGCCGTGACCGGCTCCTACGACAGCGCGCTGACCGCGTTGATGGCGCACCCGCTCATCGGCAGCTTCGACGTGGCGCGCTCCATCCTGGACGACTACCTCTCGGCGCACGCCGAGTACCTGGGCTACATGGCTCGCTGAGCCTCACACGGCACGAACAGAGCCGATCACCACCGTGGCTTCCAGTTCGTCAGAGGTGGCCACCCGCGGCTGCAGGCCGGCATCCACGACCGCCTGCACGGTCTGCGGCGCCTGGCGTTCGCTGGTCTCAACGAGGAGGTGCCCGCCCGGTGCCAGCCAGGACGGAGCGCCGGCGATCACCCGGCGTTGCACGTCGAGCCCGTCCCGGCCGCCGTCCAGGGCGACGCGCGGTTCGTGGAGACGAGCTTCGGCGGGCAGCAGTCCGAGCTCGCCGGTGGGAACGTACGGAACGTTCGCGATCAGGATGTCGACCCGGCCCTGAAGCGTTCCCGGGAGCGGGTCGTAGAGATCGCCCTCGTAGGCGCGGCCACCAGCGGCGACGACGTTGCGACCTGCGCAGCGCACCGCCGCAGGGTCGATATCTGCGGCATGCAGTTCGGCCCCCCCGAGCGCAGCGGCGATCGCCAGTCCAACCGCGCCGGATCCGCAGCACAGATCCACGACCACCGGCTCCCGGCCGGCGAGGGTCGCTGCCTCCCCGACCAGGAACTCGCTCCGGCGCCGGGGCACGAATACGCCGGGGTCCACCTCGATCCGCATCCCGCAGAACCACGCCCACCCGAGGACATGCTCGATGGGCACTCCTGCCGTTCGTTGGTCCACCATCGCGGTCAGCTCGGCAGGGGTGCGCGCCGCCTGGATGAGCAGGTCCGCCTCCTCCTCGGCGAAGACGGAGCCGGCCGCTCGAAGGACGCTCGCGACCTCCTCGCGCGCGACTACTGGAGCCCGTTCCAGCCCCAGTGGGGCACGGGAAGATCGGCGGCCACCACGGCGTCCTTCGGCGAGTAGGAGAGCACCTCGGCCACTGCCCACTCCATATACGAACGCAGCGCGGCTCGGAACTCGGGGTCGGTGGGAAGCTCGGCATCATCGGCCGCCCCAACGAAGGCATCGACGAATCTCACCCCGAGATCCTCATCGGCCCCCTGGCGCGCGTGGATCTCCAGCATCCCCGAGTGACCACCAGAGGCGTTCGAGTATCGCGGCGGGCCGCCGAACACCTCGGCCCAATACTCGGCCAATCGCCGGATGTGCTCCGGGTTCCCCGGATGCGAGAAAGGATGCTCGAGCACGGGGTCATCCAGGCACCGCTGATGGTGCGCGGCGGCGAATGCCAGGAACGCCTGCTCGCCACCAGCGAACTCGAATATCGAAGGCCGCGCCATAACGCCCGAGTCTCCCCTATCGCCCTCCATCCTTCAATGGCGGCCCGATCCCTCTCCTCACGCCAGCGCTCGGCGGCGATCTTCAAGGAACGCTCGCTCGGCCGCGTTCTCGGTGAGCGCGATCGCTGCGCCGTACGCCTCGGCGGCCTCTTCGTCGCGGCCGAGCCGCCGGAGCAGGTCGGCGCGGATGGCGTGGAAGCGCTGGTAGTGGTCAAGATCCAACCCGTCCACGAGCGCGAGGGCGGCCTCCGGCCCATCGACCTCTGCGACCGCGACCGCGCGGTTCAGGGCCACGACCGAACTGGGTGCGGCCACCAGCAGCAGGTCGTAGAGCCGGACGATCTGCCTCCAATCCGTTTCGGCCGCAGTCCTCGCGATGCTGTGGACGGCGTTGATCGCGGCCTGGATCTGATACGGCCCGAGTCTATCGCGCCGCACGCATCGCCGCACCAACTCCTGACCCTCTGTTATGAGTGCCATATCCCAATGGGCGCGGTCTTGGTCGGGCAATAGGATGAGCTCGCCGTCCTCCGCGGTTCGGCTCGCCCTCCGGGACTCGGAGAGCAGCATGAGCGCGAGCAGCCCCATGGCCTCGGGTTCGTCGGGCATGAGTTCCAGCAGGAGGCGCCCCAATCGGATCGCCTCCGCGCAGAGGTCCTCACGCACCAGACGCTCGCCCGAACTCGCCGCGTAGCCCTCGTTGAAGATGAGATAGACGACCGAAAGCACGGCGCGGACCCGGTCGGGGAGGTCGGCGTCGCCCGGCACCCGGTACGGGATCGCCGCGTCGCGTATCTTCCCCTTGGCCCGAACGAGCCGCCGAGACATGGTGGGCTCGGACACCAGGAAGGCGCTCGCGATCTCGGCAGTCGTGAGTCCTCCCAGGAGACGCAGGGTCAGCGCGACCTGTACCTTGGGCGCCAGCGCTGGGTGACAGCAGGTGAAGATCAGGCGCAGCCGGTCATCGCGCACGGCACCCTCCTGGGTCGGTTGATCCTGGGCGCGCAGCAGGGCAGCCTGCGCGTGCCGGTCCTCCCGCGAAGACTCCCGGCGCAGGCGGTCGATCGCCTTGTTGCGAGCAGTGGTGATGATCCAGCCCGAGGGGCTCGGCGGGAGCCCGTCGCTCGGCCATCGCTGCACGGCGGCGGCGAACGCGTCTTGGACCGCTTCTTCGGCCATGTCGATGTCGCCGAAGACGCGGACCAGGACGGCCACGGCGCGGCCGTGCTCTTCGCGGAAGACCCGGTCGATCTCCGAGTTCGGGAGGGCCGGCACGTCTGGTGTTAGGCCTCGGGCTCGTCCTGGAACGGACGGACCTCGATGGGCACCGCGCACGCCCGGGTGGCCTTGCGTCCCCAGTCGAGCGCTGTGTCCAGATCGGGGGCCTTGATGACCCAGAACCCGCCGACCTGCTCCTTGCCTTCCGCGAACGGCCCGTCCGTTGTGATGACCTCGTCGTCCTGCACCCGGAGCACGGTCGCCGTGCTCGAGGGAAACAGACCGCCGGCGAATACCCACGCGTCCGCTGCCATCATCTCGGCGTTCAGCTCGTCGACATCGACCATGGTCTTGTCCATGACCTCCGGCGGGAGGGTCTGGTTCTCCGGGTGGTACACGCTGAGCAGGTACTGCTTCATGATGCCTCCCCTTCTTACCCGCCGGCCCATTGCCGGCTTCTCACTATCTACACGAACGCCTATCGCCGAGACCGACGCGGAGCCGGAAAACGTTCTTGCGTCAGAGCAAGCCCGTGCGCAGGGACGGGAACCGCGTCGGGAGACCCGGCGCGCAGACCTGATGCAGTGCCACGGCCCGGCCCAGGCCCGCCAGGCGAACCTGTCCCAGATCCCGGATCGTCACCCCGGCCGGCATGAGGTCGCGTGTGGCGATCATCGTCTTGCCCGAGATGATGATCTGCCCGCCGTGCCCGGCGGAACAGATCCGGGCCGTGGTGTGCACCGCGATCCCGACGTACCCGCTCTCCGTCAGGGTCGGTCTCCCGGTGTGCAGACCCGCTCTGACCCGAACGGACAGATCCCGAGGCCAGGTCCGTTCGTGCATGGCGTGCTGGATGTCGATCGCCGCCTGCACCGCCGATCCGGGCCGCTCGAACACGGTGAAGTACTCGTCGCCGTGGGCATCCACCTTGCGTCCCCGGTGGCGCCGGACCACCGTCCGGATGATGCCGCGCACGTCGCGCAGCACCCCGCCGTAGGCGCCCGCGAGCTGCCGCAGGAGGATGGTGGACCCCTCGATGTCGGTCAGCAAGAACGTGAGGGACCCGGTCGGGAGACTTGAGAGATCCGATCCGCGGTCGCTCCCCTCCGTGCGGATCTGGCCGGTGATGAATCCGACGGGCACGATCGCGTACCGTTTGGCTGCGCGCAGTAGTCGCAGGCGTGTCCGCTCCCGGGCGGCATCGTCCTCGAACTTCACGCGCTCGAACCGAGAGAGCGCGTTCCGAACGTGGGCTTCGTCGTGGATGGGCAGCCTGCGCTCGCCCTTCGGACCGATGTATGCGAACGCCCTGTCGGGGAGCCCAGCTCGCTCGCCTGCACTCAGCTTGGCCACCGTGGCACGATATCGCTTGCCGACTCGTGTGTGGGAACACCGGGAATCGGTCGGTAAGGTGGAGGGGATGGAGATTGGCGGATCGAAGGGTCCTGTCGTTCCACCCGTGAAGCCGATGTTGGCTCGCCTCGAGGACACTGTTCCCGAGGGTGAGGAGTGGCGGTTCGAACCGAAATGGGATGGCTTCCGGGCACTGGTCTTCCGCGATGGCGACGAGATCGCGGTCCAGAGCAGGGACACCCGGCCGCTCGAGCGGTACTTCCCAGAGGTGGTGTCCGCCGTTGCCTCGCTGCCACCCGGCAGCTGGGTGGTAGACGGCGAAGTGCTCATCATGGGTTCGGACGGCCTCGATTTCGGCGCGCTGCTCCAACGGATCCACCCCGCGGCCAGCCGGATACAGATGCTGGCCGAGAAGACGCCGGCGACCCTCGTCGTCTTCGACATCCTGGCCGCAGGCTCGAAGGATCTGCGCGGGTCGGACGATGATGCCCGCCGGGAGGAACTGGAGAGATGGGCGGCGTCCATCGGTGTCGGGGCGGCGCCGGAGGAACTCGACCACCTGGCGCCCGGTCCCGAGATCCTCCTGACCCCTCGCACCAAGGATCGGGACACCGCCATGCGCTGGTACGCCGACGAGGTCGGGATCGGTCAGGACGGGCTCATCGCTCGCCGCGGCGATCTGCTCTATCGCGAAGGCGAGCGCGCGATGGTGAAGATCAAACACCGCCGCACCGTCGATTGCGTGGTCGGCGGCTACCGGCTGGCGAAGGACGGCGAGGGTGTCGCGAGCCTCCTGCTCGGCCTCTACGGAGGGGACGTCTTGCACTACGTGGGACACACGTCCTCGTTCCGCGCTCCGCAGCGCAGGGAACTCCTGGAGCGTCTCGCCCCGTTAGAAGGCGAGGGCGGGTTCGGCCGGGGACGCTCACCCGGCGGCCTCAGCAGATGGACGGCCGGCCGCTCGACCGAGTGGACCCCGCTGCGCCCTGAACTCGTGTGCGAGGTCAGTATCGACCGGATGCAGGGCGAGCGTTTCCGCCATGCGGCCACGTTCCAGCGTTGGCGCGACGATCGCGATCCGGCGACGTGTACCTTCGATCAGCTCTCATCCGGACGGCGCTGAATCGGGCTTGCGGGCCCGGGACGGTGCCACCCGGTCCGGCTCGCCCTTGGCCTTCGGGAAGTGCGGTGGCCACGGCGCATCGCCCAGACCGCCGGCCTCATCCCGATCGGCCAGTTCCAGGAGCGAGTCCAGGCTTGCCTCGGACGCATCGATCGCGGCGCCGGCGTCGCCCCGTTCCCGCAGGAGCGCGGGCACGGTTCGCACGCTGAAGTCGGCCGGTTCGACGTCCGCCACGTCTTCCCACTGGAGCGGCATCGACACCCGCGCATCGGGAACCGGGCGGACCGAATATGCGGACGCCGTCGTCCGATCCCGTGCGTTCTGGTTGTAGTCCACGAACACGCCTCGGCGCTCCTCCTTCCACCACGCGCTCGTGGCGAGTTTGGGCGCCCGGCGCTCGATGTCCCGCGCTAGGGCGAGCGCCGCCCGCCGAACCACGGTGAACTCCCACCGGGGCTCGATCCGAACCGGGATGTGGATCCCCCGCTTGCCGCTCGTTTTCGGGAAGCCGACAAGCCCGTGCTCCGTGAGGGCCTCACGCGTGATGAGGGAGACCCTCCTGACGTCATCGAAGGGGATATCCGGCGTGGGGTCCAAGTCGATCCGCAGTTCATCGGGACGATCGACATCGGCGCGCCGCACGGGCCACGGGTTGATGTCCAGACAGCCGAGCGTGGCGGCCCAGGCAAGGTGCGCGACATCCGCCATCACCGCGGTCCGCGCGGTCCTGCCGCTCGGGTAGGTGATGGTGACGCTCTCCACCCACTCGGGAGCGCCCTTCGGGATCCGCTTCTGGAAGAACGGC
>JBDTXD010000041.1:0-9167 GCA_040006375.1 Actinomycetota bacterium | reverse complement strand
GGGGCGCGCTCGGCGCTTGCCTCCGTCAAGATCTCCGGCTTCGCGCCGAGCGCGCCGAGCGCGTCCCGCAGCGCGAGCGCCAGCCGGTGGTTCGCGTCGCCACCTGCTCCGGCACCGCCCGCATCGATCGCGACGATCGAACCCTCCAGCGAGCCGTGGCGTTGGCGGAGGCCCTCGCTCTCGCGCACCTGTGCCCGGCCCGGTCCCTCTTCAAGCGGGCGCATCCGTTGCAGCGTCCGCACGGTCGCGAACCCGACCATCCCGTCCGGGGCGTCTCCGACGTTCCGCTGGAACTCACGGACCGCGCGTTCGGTGTCGGGACCGAACATCCCGTCTTCGCGGCCGGCATCGAACCCAAGTCCATTGAGTTTGCGCTGCAAGGCACGCACATCGTCCCCGCGATAGACGGGTGAGCGGAGGTAAAGGGTTCGGTCGCCCAAACGGTACCCGGCCTCAACGAGCTGGCCCCACGTGTCGGGGCCCACCAGTCCATCGACGCGGAGGTTGCGCGACTCTTGGAAGGCACGGACCGCAGCCTGGGTGGACTCTCCGAATCCGCTGGCTGCTTCTGCCGGAGCTATCGAGAACCCGACGTCCGCCAGCCGCTGCTGGATGTCATGAACCTCAGCTCCGCTGTCCCCCGTTCGAACGCTCCGCACGGACGAAGTGTGCGCCCCGTCCCGGGGGACGGCAACCAACCACGTACGTCGCAGGTCTTAGAGGTGGGATTCGAGGTCGCGGAGGATCGCGTCCTTCGGTTTCGCGCCGATCACGCGGGCCACTTCCTCGCCGCCCTTGAAGAGGATCAGCGAGGGGATGGACATGACCCCGTACTTGCGGGTCGCATCGGGGTTGTCGTCGATGTTGAGCTTCGCGACCTTGAGGTTCTCGCCCTTGTCACGGCCGATCTCCTCGACGACGGGGCTCACCATGTGACACGGCACGCACCACTCGGCCCAGAAATCCACCAGGACCGGGGTATCCGAATCGAGCACGGTTCCTTGGAACTGCTGGTCGGTTACGTCGCCGATGTTCGCCATCAGGTCTCACTCCTTGGTCGGTGATGGAGGCTCCTGCGCGCGGGTCTCCGCAGGAGCCTCCAGGTTCTCAGAACGCTGGAACATGCGGCTTGATTCCCGCCTGAGGCCGCTCGACCTATCCGGTCGCCCCGGCGTGTTCGTTCGGGGTTGCGTGGGTGAGCTCTTCCAGGAAGCGCTCCGCGTCGATCGCGGCTTTGCATCCCTGGCCGGCGGCGGTGACAGCCTGCCGGTAGATCGTGTCGGTCACGTCTCCCGCTGCGAACACGCCCTGGACATCCGTACGCGTCTTCGGCTCAGCGACCAGGATGTAGCCGGCGTCGTCGAGCCGCAACTGGCCGGCGAACAGCGCTGTGTTCGGGTCGTGGCCGATGGCCATGAAGACTCCGTCGGTCGCCACCTGCGTCACCGCTCCCGTCACCGTGTCTCGCAGGCGCGCTCCGGTGACGGCGTCCTGTCCGAGGATCTCGTCGATGGTCGCGTTCCAGGCCACCTCGATCTTCGGATTCGCAAGTGCCCGGTCGACCATGATCTTGGAGGCGCGGAACGCATCGCGCCGATGCACGATGGTTACCTTCGAGGCGAACTTGGTAAGGAAGGTCGCCTCCTCCATCGCCGAATCGCCTCCCCCCACAACCAGCAGCTCCCGATCGCGGAAGAAGAAGCCATCACACGTGGCACACGCGCTGACACCGCGCCCGCGGAGCCTCTCTTCGCCTGGCACGCCGAGCCAGCGTGCGCTGGCGCCGGTCGCGATGATGATCGCGTTGGCGCGCCACTCCTCGTCTCCGGCCCAGACGCCGAACGGCCGGGCGGAAAGGTCCACCCGCGTCACGTGCACCGCCAGGATCTCGGCACCGAATCGCCCCGCCTGTTTCTCTAGGTCGGTCATGAGCGCGGGGCCCATGATGCCGTCGGCGAAGCCTGGGAAGTTCTCCACATCGGTTGTCAGCATCAGCTGGCCACCGGCGTCCAAACCCTTGAGCACCAACGGCTCCAGGTTGGCGCGCGCGGCATAGATCGCGGCCGTGTAGCCGGCCGGACCGGAACCGATGATGATGAGATTACGGGTCGCTCCCACGTGCGCATCCTCCCACACGTGTAGAACGCCCGCCTATTCCCGCATCATCCCGGGTCAGGTCGGCGTGGTGCTGGAACCGCTTGCGGTGCAGGTATGCACGTCAACGATCTCAACTGCGAGGCTGGTGGTCGGGGACTGCCCCGGCGTGTCCTGCAGGTAGAAGGCGAAGAACGCAGGCTCCCCGTCGAATCGAGCTTGGATCAGCTTGACGGGAGTCGGAGCGACGGTGTCGACGGGTGGAGCGGCCTTGCCGACGCACATCAGAGCCGTTCGGAGTTCGGCGTCGGATCCGGTGCTGCCCGTGGCGGACCCGCTGGCGATCGAAGTGCTCTCCGGCGAAGAGCCGGCCGCCGGCTGGACCTTCGCGAGCGACTGCGTCAGGGCGTCGAGGCTCACCTGGTCGTAGTTCTTCCGCTGCACCGTGAGCTCGAGAGCGGGAGCGGCACTCGCGCCCCCTCCGGCGTTACCGATGAGCGCGGGCACCGCCTTGGTCTCCGAGGGAGCTGAGGCTTGGTGCGAGAGGCTGGCCACCGCTAGAACGATCACCGCTGCGGCGGCCGCCGCCCCCCCCATCCCCCGGTATAGGGTGCGCCCGGCGCGGGTATGGGCTGCTCCCCCGTCTGCGAGCTCAAGCGCCTTGGACGCGATACCCGCGGGCGCGGGGACCTCCGGCAGGGTTCGCAGGGTTGCTCTGGCCACGCGGGCGAGCCCGACATCGTCCAGGCAGTGGGCGCACGTCGAGAGGTGCTCCTCGAGGGCTGCGAGCTCGGACGGTGGCAGGGTTCCGCGCACGTAGTCGGCGAGGAGGTCCTCGGGGTGCGTCATGGCGTGTCCTTCGACGGACTGGGAGCGCGTTCGGGTTCCCTGGCGGTCGCATCCAGGCCCATGGCCTTGGCCAGGGCGATCCTGCCCCGGTGCGCACGGGACTTCACCGTCCCCACCGGGATCTCGAGGATGGCCGCGATCTCCTGGAACGGGAGGTCGTGGACATCGGCCAGCACCAGGACCGCCCTGAAGTCGTCGGGGATCCGGCTGAGTGCCTCCTGGGCGTCCAGGCTCCCGGAGACCTCGTCGGCATGGTCGGGGTCCGGCGGTGCGGGTTCTCGGGCCGGCGCGCCCGGGTCCTCGGAGACGATGTGGAGCCCTGGTTCGCGCTTCCGCTTACGGAGGATGTCGTAACAGGCGTTGACCGTCACGCGATGCATCCACGTGGTGAAGGCCGAGTCGCCTCGGAAGCCCGGAAGCTTTCGGAACGCGTGGACGAACGCATCCTGCGTCGCATCGGCGGCGTCTTCCCGGTTGCCCATCATCCGCAGCGCCAGGTTGTAGACCCGCGTCTGATGGCGTTGGACCAGAGCGGTGAACGCGGCCTGGTCACCGCTCTGATATCGGGCGACGAGGGCGTCGTCGGGTTCGGAGCGGCTCACGTGAGGGACGCTACAACGTCGAAGGTGCCGCGGTCTCCGTGTCTTGAACCTTCGTGAACTTCTCCAGGAATCCGATGCGCCCCGCGGCGATGGTGTGCGCGATCTTGCGAACGGTGATGGTGAGTTCGCTGTTGGTCGGGTCCACGCTGCACTTCACCAGCTTGATCAAGGGATCGGCGGTGGTGAGCGAGGTCCTGGTGGTCTCGCACGCCGTTTTCTCCGAGACCTGGCCCCCGCCGTCGTGATAGGCGTTCGCCCCGTCCGTTGCCGCGCTGGCGGCAAGATCGGCGATGTGGAACCGGGTCGTGGTGATGCTCACGAAGTCTAGGATGCCGACGGCGAAGATGGCCAGGATCACGAGCCAGATCACCAGCGCCTTCCCGATCAGCCCTTGCTCTCCGCGTCCGCTCACCTGCCGAGCCTCCTCAATACCACCGTCTTCAACTCGTCGGCTTCCTCGATCTGCAACATAAGCGACCCAAGGAGGAACACAAGCAGCCCCACCACGATGCCACTTCCCACGCCCGCGAGTCGGTTCGAGAACGTGGTCGTGCCGAGCCCGGCGCCCACCATCCGCGCCGCGACCCAGGCCGCTCCTCCCGTGACAGCGGCCAGTGGGACCGCCCGGCTCAGCGTTCTCCCGATGCGGCCGCCGTCCAACCCGGAGAGCCTCCGGTGAAGGATCCACAGACACGCAGCGGTGGAGAAGATGTAGGAGGTCGCGTGGCCAAGTGCCAGGCCCTGGACCCCCCAACCGAACCCCTTCGTGAAGAGCAGGTCGACGCCGATGTTCACGGTGGCGGCCGCGATATTGATGAGCGCCGGTGTTCGCGTGTCCTGCATCGCATAGAACGCGCGGGAGAGCAGCTGGAACAGCGCGAAGAACACCAGCCCGAGGCTGAACGCTTGCAGCGTCCGGCCGTCCAGCGTTGCGGTGGGCAGCGACGTCTGCCCGTGCCCGAACACGACGATCGCGATCGGGACGGCGAGCGCCAGGTATCCGGCGGCGGCGGGCAAGAGGATCACCGCCGTCGTTCGCAGGCCCTTCGACAGGAGCGTTTTCACTCCTTCCCGGTCACCGGCCGCCCATCGTCCCGACATCCCCGGCACCAGCGCGGTGAAGATCGAGACGCCGAAGATCGCGTACGGCAGCTGGAACAACACGAACGCGTACTGGTAGGTGGTGATGTCCCCGCTACCCAGTCCCTTGGCAAGGATGATGATGACCAGGTACGCCGCCTGATTCGCGACGACGTACACCACCACCCAGAGGGCGAGCTTTCCCAGCCGGCGAACGGCCGGGTGCCCTGGATCGAACCGCCACCGCCAGCGGAACCCGATCGCGCGGAGAGAGGGCCACAGCGCGAGCGTCATGGCGACCACTCCGAGCGTGGTCCCGAGCGCAAGCACGAGTTTCTGTCCGGCGGTGATGTCCGCGACGGTTGCGGGAGCGTTGTGTCGCATCCATCCGTAGGCGCCCAGTGTCACCATGACGACCATGTTGTTGAGCACCGGCGCGAACATCGCGATGGCGAAGCGCCGGTGCGTATTGAGGAGGCCGGTCGTCACGGCGCCGATGCCGTAGAAGACGATCTGCGGCATGAACCACCGAAGGAAGAACACGCCGAGTGCGATCTGATCGGCTCTGTTCGCCGCGTGGGAGTCGACCAGGTAGAGCCGGATGATCGGGCCGGCGAAGATGACACCGAGTGCGGCTACGACTACCAGGGCTAGGGTCGCAAGGGTCAGCACGCGGCGGGCCAACTCGAAGGCCGCCGCGTCTCCGTGCTGCTGGAGCCACTCGACGAAGACCGGGATGAAGACCGATGTGAGGATCCCGCCAAGGACGAGTTCATAGACGATGTTCGGCGTGATGTTCGCCAGGTTGTAGGTGTCGGCGAGGGCGCCGCCGCCCAGCACCGCGGCGGCGACGAACACCCGCATGAAGCCGGTAGCCCGTGACAGCGAAGTGCCGACGGACATCACGGCGGTGTGGCGCATGAACCCCTCGTCGCCGGAGGGATCCGCGCCTTGGGGATCCGCCGCCGGAGGGCGCGCCGTCATCTCGTCGGCCGCCTGAACCACCTCCTCGCCCAGAGGAGCACCAGCACGAGCCCGGCACCCAGGGTGATGGCGAGCGCGATCTTGTTGACCGCCGTCGAGCGCACGATGATCGACTCTTGACCCAACACCCGTCCGTTCGGAGCGGAGATCGTCAGTATCACCGGATTCGGTCCCACGGCGTTGGTCTCGATCGCGAAGGTTGCGATCTGGTTCGGTTGCTTCAGCGTGAGGGTCTGGGTGGCGCCGTCCGGGAAGGTCACGCGAGGGGATTCGAGCCGGAGTACCACCTTCAACGGTCGGGGCCCGGGGTCGCCGAGGGTCACGGGGATGGCGCCCGAACGTTGGAGGAATGTGAATGCCTGGCTGGAAGGTGGGAGCGCTCTATGGAAGACGGTGTCGGTCGTTTCGCGGGCCGATGAGATCCAGCTGCGGCCTCCTCGCTCATCCGAGAGGTAGACCGAGGACTCTGCGACGTAAAGGTTCCGGTCCAGCCGGTCGGGCTGCGGATCACCGGGGGGCAGCATGGACCGAAGGGCGGCTACGTCCCGCTGCGCGTCCCGCAGAGCCGTCGTGTAGGACCCTCGGAACGACGCCGGGCTCTGACCGGTCAGCTTGGTCGTGCCGGCGGGTGGCGGCACCTGCGTCACCAGTTGGTCTGCGGTCACCGGCTTGAGGAACGTCGCCTCCGCCACGCGGTGGGTGAATGCTCCCCAGAATCCGGCCGGCAGCGTGGCGGGGAGCGTGATGGCCACGCCCCGGGCCACGTCCCCGGCTGGGACCGGCTCCTGTTTCCAGATGGTAGCGAGTTCGCCAAGGGTTGCCTGCGCAGCGCGAACGGGGTCCTGCGCGAGTGCTGGGTCCTCGAGGAGCGATTGGGTCCCCGGATCGGGGAGGATCAGCGTTGCAGACCTATTCCCCTCATTCACGACTGCGGTGGGGGGCGGGGCGAAGTCGTTCGCCTGCGCAGGGCGGGAAACGGAATCGGGTTGGGCCAGCACCAGTGACGCGTTCTGCGTGATGATCGCCCGGAGCGCTGGGTCGTCCAACGCGCCCATGGGTGGGCGGGTGACCGACAGATCGGGGGACACGTTCAATATGCTCCCGACCGTGGTCCGCCCCAGGTAGTTCTGGTCCTTGAGGTCGCGCCCGAGTCCGGCATGCAGGAGTGCCGGCATGCTTGCCCACACGAATGGTTCAGACGTGAGCTGGGTGCTCTGTTTCGCTGCTGCTGTATGGAGCCCATCCAAGATCGCGCCTGCGTCTCCCGCGTCCGCTGCCTCCACGACGGTGCCGTTCGTTCGCTTGTATCCATCTCGCATCCTGCCGAGCTGTTCCAGCAATGACGGTTCGATCGCCAGGTCGAAGGGCACCTTGTGGTCGGCCAGGGACGTGGCTGCGGCGACCTGCGCGGCCAGTCTGCCGGCCGGCGCGATCGTGGATTCGATCGCCGGCGTGGCGCGGCCCTGGTAATCCAGTGCAGGGGCAAGCCCGCCGACCTCGAACGTCCATCCCAGCCGAAGCGGCTTCTCGGGGATCCGGACGATCTCGATCATCGCGCTGTTCAGCCCACCGACCTCCGTTGCGTTGGTGGCATCGATCACGGACACGCGGAGCGGGTAGACCTGCGAGTCCACCAGCACGTCCGGGATGGATGTCGAGGTGATCGATACCTCGACGGACAGGTCTCTGGAGGCGCCGGCGGCCAGGGGCCCCTTCACGGGGAACGACCGCGTCAGTGCGACGGAGGCCGGGCCGTTCGTCAGGGATGCCTCGTAGTCGCTGCGCGTGAGGATCTTCGCGCCGACCGTCAGCCTGATCTCCAGCGAGGCGATATCCGACGTCCCCGTGTTAGTGGCGTGGACCGTGACCTTCAGCGCGGGATCCGCCGGTGTCAGGACCGGGGTCTGGGACACGAGGCTGAGTGTCACGGCTGGCCCCGACTGGGCCACCGCGGGCTCTGCCGGGCCGGCGGCGGCCAGCGATAGCACTACCACCAGGAAGAACAGTCGGGTTCGCGAACGCATGCGCATATGCGGAAGGGCCATCGTAGCCGCGGCTCACCCCCTGATGAGGTGAACCAGCTCCTTCGCGCCGTACAAGATGGCGGCGGCGAGCAGAAAGCCGCCGACCGCGATCCGGAGGGTTCGTTCGCGCGAACCGAGGGCGATGCCGGCCCCGATCCTTGCCCCCGGGACCGCCCCGACGGTCAGCACCAGCGCGAGGAGCCAGTCAACGTGGCCGAGGAACGCGTGGACGACAGTGCCCGGGATGACCATGGCGAGCATCGCGGCGAGCGAAGTCCCCAATGCCCGGCGGAGCGGCATGCCGAGCCAGTTCGATAGGAGCGGCACCATGATGAGCCCGCCGCCCACACCCAGGAGCCCGCTCGTCAGACCGGCGAGGACGCCGATCGCGGCGAACGCTGCAGGCGTCGCGGACCGATACGTCCGTGTCCCCCCATGGGATGTGGAGCGTGCGCCGAGCAACAAGCTGATGGATTGCCAGCCGAGCAGGATGGCGGTGACCAGGAGCAGGAAGTCCGGCTCGATGACCTTCGTGAGGAGCGCTCCCCCGATCGCCGTGAAGAAACCGGTGAGGCCCATCCAACGGGCCGCAACCGGGTCCAGCTCGCCTGCAGCGCGGTACCGCGCGGCGCCGGTGATCGCCGTCGGGATGATGACCGGCAAGGGAGTGGCCAGGGCGGTGATGGCGCGGGTGGCCAGAAGGACTTGCACCCCGGGGGTCATCGCGATACCGCCACCCACACCGAACAGCCCCGAGAGCACGCCGGCGGCGAGTCCGACCACGAGCGCCAGGACGACGTCGAGCGCCGTCATCCAAGCAATCCCGCGGCTCGGAGCAGGATGTCGCGTTCGCCTCGGTAGGCGGCGCGTTTCAACGCTCGCTCCAGGGGGAACCAGCGGATCTCCTCCATCTCGTCGTCACGCTGGCCGGGAGCGCCCTCGCCTGCTCGCATCAGGAAGAAGTGCACGGTCTTTCGGATCCGCACGTTCTCCCATACATAGAAGTACTTCGTGAGACCGAGTGACGCCTCGATCACCGCATCCCATCCCGTTTCCTCTCGAACCTCGCGGACTGCGGCCCCTTCCGGCGACTCGCCTTCCTCGATGTGGCCCTTGGCCAGCCCCCACGCGATGTTTCCCTTCAGCGTCCGCCGGGCAGCGAGGAGGATCTCGAGTGCTCCCGCCTCCGTTCTCCGGTAGACGACCCCCCCGGCGGAGACCTCCTTCCGCGTGCTGGTCGCCCGTCTCGCGAGTTCCGCCTTGGATGGCGAACCCGTTCCCTTCCCGGCTGGCTGCGCCGGTTTCTGGATCTGAGGCTCTTGGTCCTTCGACGCAGGCCGCCGTCGCCGCCGTCTGCGCTTCTTGGCCGGTTGTGCCGGGGTCCCGGGATCATCGGGCGCGGGGGACGACGAGGCATCTGCTGCAGCCGTTTCGGGCGCGGACCCCTGGCCGCTGGGCGGCTGCGGCCGGCGCGGAGAGCGCCGTCGACGAGACCGGCCGCTCATCGGCCCAGTCCGGCGCGTGGCTGGCTGCC
>JBDTXD010000040.1:0-9182 GCA_040006375.1 Actinomycetota bacterium | reverse complement strand
ACTGTTCCTCATCGCGCCTGCGCCCGTACTGCGCGTGTTCGGCGGTTCCTACGGGTCGGGGAGCGCCTGGCTCCGGGTGCTGCTGATCGGCCAGATCGTGAACGTGAGCGTCGGCGCGGCCGGATTCGTGCTCATCATGGCTGGTCGAACCGTATGGGATCTCATCGTCTACACCTCGGCGTTCCTCATCGACCTGGTGGTCGCCATCATCCTGGTGCCCCATCTGGGGCCTGTGGGCGCGGCCATCGCGCAGTCGGTGGCACTCGTGTTCTCGAACACGGTTCGCCTGTGGCTCGTGTGGCGGTTCGTGCACATCCAACCGTACGACCGCTACTACGCGAAGCTCCTGATCCCGACCGCGATCGGTGCTGCGGCGATGCTCGGCATCCACGCCGTGCTCTCCGGACCGAAGTGGGGGATCGATCTGCTGGGGACCGCGCTGGTGGGCGGGGTTGTGTATTACATCGCCCTGGTCATCTTCGGCCTGACCCCGCCCGAGAAGGCGATGGTGTCCCGCGTCCTGGGCAAGGTCATCGGCAAGCGCTAGTCGCGCGGCGGCCGGCGCATGATCGCGAACGAGCCGAGCGCGATCGCAAGGATCACGAGCGCTCCCAGGATGAACGGGGCCTTGCTGAACGCGAGCACCGCTATGCACTCAGTGTCTTGATGGCTGCCTCGCTACATCGGAGCGACGATCTTCATCCAGATCGGGAACGACGGCAAGGGTCGGCGTTGGGGTGGTCCGGTTCTGGATGGTCGCGATCTCTGCCAGGAGTTCGTCCCGCTTGGTGAGCAGCATGTCCAGCGAGTTCTGCAGGTCGGTGGTTCGCCACTCTTCGAGATCGGTCCGGGTCGCCGCATCCGCCTGTTCCCTGGAAACTGCCTCCCAGCGTTCGTCGACCTCGGTGGCCATCCGCCGCTCCAGACGCCGGTGGTTCCAAGACGCGAGCGCTGCGGAGACCGCAAATGCTGCAGAGGCCGCGAGGGCGGACACGATGACGATCTCGGCCCCGGTGGAGGTGGGGCTGGATACATCGCGTCCGAAGAGAGAAAGCTGCGTCGCCTTGGAGGACGCAGCCTCAACGATCACGTCGATCACCACGGTGGTCCAGAGCGCGGAAAGTGCGAGGAGGAACGCATTGATCATGGCGGACCCTTCTCCTGGATCGAGCGCGGACGGCCGAGACCAGGCTCCACCGCAGGAGCGGAATCGTCTACCCCCACCTGACCGAGAGTGCGTCCGTCAAACGGATGAGGGACGGCAATGACCCCTCAGCACATCAGATGAGGTTGAGGGCCTTCGTCACGGCTTCCACCGGCGTCTCGGCACGAACGATGGGGTCGCCGAGCTCCTCGCGGGCCAGATCCCACGTGCGTAGGCCCACCACGCGTTTGCCCATCTTCAGCGCGAAGGCGATCTCGCTGAGCGTTCCGTATTCCCCGCCGACGGCGATGAGCACGTCGGCGGTCCGGGCCACGACCGCGTTGCGCGCCTCACCCATCCCGGTGGCGACGGCCATGGTGAGGTGGCGCGAGGCCGCCAGGCGGTCATCGCCGGGCAGCACTCCGAGGCTGAGTCCGCCCGCCTCCTCACACGCGCGCGCGGCGGCGGCGATGACGCCGCCCAGGCCGCCGCACACCAGGACGGCGCCGCCCTCGGCGATGAGGCGTCCCACGCCGGTGGCGAGTTCGAGTTCGGCTTCGGTGGCGAGACCGGCGCCCACCACCCCCACGTACGGCTTCCGGGTCATCCCCATGCGGAGCCGAGTATCGCAGCAAGCAGGGATGCGGCGGCCGTCTTGTCCAGGGGCTCGTTCCCGTTCCCGCACTTCGGCGACTGGATGCAGCTCGGACAGCCGTGGCTGCACCGGCACGCTTTGATGGTCTCGAGCGTCGCCCGAAGGAGCCGCTCGGCGCTGTGGAACCCTCGTTCGGTGATGCCTGCGCCGCCCGGGTAGGCGTCGTAGATGAAGATCGTCGTTGCCCCAGTGTCCTCGTGCATGGGCGTGGAGACGCCCCCCACATCCCACCGGTCGCAGGTCGCCACCAGCGGCAACAGACCGATGGCCGCGTGCTCCGCGGCGTGGATCCCGCCCGGCAGGTCCTTCATCCCGACGGCAGCACGCGAGATGAGGGCGGGATGCAGCGTCCACCAGACTGCCTTGGTCTCGAGGGTGACCGGTGGCAGCGGCAGGGGCGTCTCACCGACCAGCTCGTTGGTCGAGACGAGCTTGCGAACGAAGCTGGTGACCTGGTTCGTCACGCGGACCGCGCCGTAGTGCACGGGCGTCTCCCCGGTCGTGGACTGGTCAAGGAGCTTGACGACTTCGATGTCGGTGACGTCCCGAGCCTGTGTGTAGTAGTCGGGGTCGGCCTCTTCCACCACCGCGACGCGCGTGACCAAGTTCAGTTCCTGCACCACGAACTGGTCTCCCTGATGCAGGTAGACGGCACCGGGGTGCAACGTCCCGTATGCGCGGCTCTCGTCCACGGTTCCCAGGAGTTCGCCCGTGCCGGCGATCACGATGGAGTAGACGTGTCCGGCTCCGGCGCGGATGTCGACCTCCTGATGCGGCGCCCCCGCCCCGCGATCGTGCCAGGTGTCGCCGCGCTTGGCCAGCTCGCCTGCTGCGGCCATCCGCGAGACGGCGGCCGCGACATCCTCCGGATCGCCGAAGAAGCCGAACTCGTTCTCGGAGACGGGCTGCTCCCGTGCAGCGCAACGCAGATGGGGTTCCAGGATGTACGGGTTGGTCGGGTCGATGACCGCCGCCTCAGGCGGCTTGGAGAAGAGGTCTTCGGGGTGATTCACCAGGTACTGGTCCAGCGGATCGTCCTGAGCGACCAGGACGGCTAGCGCGTCGGAGTCGCGTCTGCCCGCCCGCCCGGCCTGCTGCCACATGGATGCCCGGGTGCCCGGATAGCCGGTGAGGACCGCGGCATCGAGCGTGCCGATGTCGATCCCTAGTTCCAACGCGTTCGTCGATGCCACCGCCATGAGGGCTCCCGCTGCAAGCGCCTCCTCGATCTTCCGGCGTTCGTGCGCCAGGTAGCCGGCGCGATACGCCTTGATCAGCTCGCGCTTGGGGATGTCGTCGACGCCGCGGCGCGCCCACTCGGCCAGCAATTCCGCGGCGCGGCGCGACCGCGTGAACCCGATGCAGCGGATGTCCTTGCTCACCAGCCGCGACATAAGGCCGGCGGATTCGCTCAGCGCGCTCTGCCGTTCGCCCGTGTCCTCGTCGGTGATGGGCGGGTTCCAGAGCGCGAACAGCTTCCGCCCGCGGGGGGAGTCATCCTGCGTCACCACGTCGAACGCAAGTCCGGTGAGCCGGGAGGCCAACTCTTCCGGATTGCCGATCGTCGCGCTCGCCAACATCCATGTGGGGGACCCGCCGTAGTGGGCGACCAATCGGCGCAGCCGGCGAAGGGTCATCGCGACCTGCGATCCGAACACACCCCGGCAAACGTGCGCCTCGTCGACCACCACGTATGCCAGGCGGAAGAAGAAGTCCGCCCACCGGCTGTGATCTGCCAGCAGCGAGAGGTGGAGCATGTCCGGGTTCGTGAGGACCAGGTTCGCATTCTTGCGGATGAGGGGCCGTTCGGCCCGGGCGGTGTCACCGTCGTAGACGCTCGCTTTGATCTGGGGCAGCTTCAGCGATCGAACCGACCGCAGCTGGTCTCGCGCCAGCGCCTTCGTTGGGAAGAGGTAGAGCCCGGTCGCCTTCGGCTGCGTGATCGCCGCTTCCGCGAACGCGATGTTGTAGACGAGCGTTTTCCCGCTCGCGGTGCCGGTGGCCATGACCAGATGCCTTCCCGCGCGGAGGCTCTGAAGCCCGGTCGCCTGATGTGGATAGAGACCGGTGAGCCCAAGGAGCTCCAGACGGGAGATGAGGACGGGCGGCAGATCGGCCGGGAAGCCTTGGGTGAACGGCGCTCGGGGCGGCAGATCCTCCACGTGTACCAGCGACTCCGCGTTGTCACCGTCGGCGACCAACTGATCGAGGAACGCCCGGGGGTCCATCGCCACAGGCTACCGGCCACCTGCGACCGTCCGGGGCGGGCTACCCCGGAGCGGGGCTCGGCGGCACGTGCTTCCTGGCCACGACGGCGTCCTTTTGGGCATCCGCGAAGATCACCTTCGCGCGGCTCGTGTCGATGAACACGACGGAGAGCGAGCCCTGCATCCCGGTGCCGCCCGGCAGGACCATGTTCTGCACGGTCGCGGCGCTCACGTGCGTGCACGTCCACCCGAGGTTCATCACCTCGTCCAGGGAGAGATCGGTGGACACGTTCTGCAAGCCGGTCCCGACCCACGTGTAGAGCGACGTCGGGTCCTTCGTGAACTGCTTGTGGAACTGGGCCAGGAGGGCGACCAGGACGCGTCCGCCGTCCTCGCTCCGACCGAAGTCCCCGCTCAGCAGGCTGTGCCGGTCCCTGCTGAACGCCAGGACGTCGGTTCCCGTGAGCTTCTGAACGCCGGGGTGGAAGTTCGCGTGGGAGTAGGGGTCGTTCATCGGGAACGGGACGTCGATGGTGAGGCCGCCAACCGAATCGACGATCTTGCGGATCCCCCAGAAGGTAGTGAGCGCGTAGTAGTCGATGTGCACGCCCCAGTTCGTCTCGATCGTCTTGATCAGGAGCGGCGGGCCACCGTAGGGCATAGCCGCGTTGATCTTGTCCGAACCGTGGGCGGGGATGTTCACCCACGAGTCGCGCGGGATGCCGACCATGGACGCCTTGTGCGTGGCCGGGTTGATGAAGATGACGTGCAGCGAGTCCGACAACGAGTGCACGACATCGTCGCCGGGGCGCGCCCCGCTGCCGATCGCGAGGACCACCACCGGCTTGTTGCCGGTCAGCGAAGGCGTGTACCCGGCGTGCGCCTTGCCGATGATGATGCCCGGCGTCTGCGCTACCGCCGCGCCGCCGGTTCCGATGCCCGCAGCGACCGTGCCGCCGACCCATGCGGTCAGAGCGAGCATGAGGACCGCGAACCGCCGCCTCATGACTGTCCCCCCGTTGGCGTCGGGCCGCTGCTCTGGCTCGCCGGCGGCGGCCCGGCGGTGTCCGCTCGCTTCACTTCGAAGGCGACAACCTTCCAGGAGCCGCCGACCCTCTTGAGGAAGAACTGCCCGCTGGAGACCAGCGTCGCGCGCCCACCACCGTTGAGCGTGGCGTCCGCGTTGAACAGCACGGTCGCCATCACCTGGGAGGCGGCCCCCTTGTCGTCGAACAACACCCGGAAGGAGACCTTGCTGGGTGCGGGCTGCAGATCCTTGAGTTCAGCGGCGGCGTTCGGACCAGCGGTGAGGACCATCAGCTTCTTGGCGGCGGCGATCTTCGCATCGGCCGTGAAGTCGTCGAAGGCGGTTGGATCCTTCCCCCAGACGTTCGGGTCCAGGAACGCATCCGTGTAGAAGGTGTCGAGGAGCGTGGCGGCCGGCTTCGCGGCGGCCTTCGCCTTGTTCGCGAGTTTCTGCGGGCTGACCCCGGACTTGGTCGGCACCGCCTGCGTCTTGGCGACAGTGAAGGCGAACTGCGGCACGGGCTTGGCGCCGCTCCCCGCGTCGCCGCCGGACGGGCTTTCCCCACGGGAGGCGAAGGCGATGACGGCGACCGCAATCGCCGCGACGACGGCAACGATGCCGACGACGAGAGCCGCTTTGGTCCGGGAGGACTTGGAGGCGTGACGACCTTGGCTCAAAGCGGGCTCAGGGTACTCACCCGCATCCGGGACGTCACGCGCCCGAGGGCGGCGAACCCCACCGGCCCAGCGAGCGAAGGCTGGGTAGATGTCTGCCGTGATGGTTCCGGAGCTTCCTGCCCCGCCAGGTGATCCGGGCGTCGTCCAACCTCCGCCCCGGCCCGACGGTGATCCGGATCGCTCCCCCTCCCGTACGTCCCAACCCCTCCGTCGCCGCGGACGCCAGGGCGCGATCGCCTTCCTCGCGTACCTGGCTATGTCGTTCGTCCTGTATGGCGCGCCCGTGCTCCGCAACTACGCCACGATGTTCGCGGGCAAGGGGGCTGGAGACGCTCGCATCTTCCTCTGGGGGTTCGCGTGGTGGCCCCACGCCATCAGCCATGGGCTGAGCCCCGTGGTCACCCACGCGATCTTCGAACCCTCCGGCCTCAACCTCGCCTGGGCCACGAGCATCCCCGGCCCGGCCCTCATCTTCTGGCCGATCACCAGGGCGTTCGGCCCGCTCGTGAGCATGAATCTGGCCACGATGCTTGCCCCCGCGCTCGCCGGGTGGGCCGCCTACCTGGTGTGCCGCCGGGTCAGCGGGAGGTTCTGGCCGGCCGTTCTGGGCGGGTATCTCTTCGGCTTCTCCAGCTACATGACCGAACAGCTCACCGGTCACGTGAATCTGTTCCTGATCTTCCCCGTGCCGCTCGCGGTGTACCTGGTGATCCGCCGCGTCGACGGCACGCTGCCCGTCCGCCGGTTCGTCGTTGGGCTCGGGCTGCTCCTGGTGCTCCAGTTCTCGATCTCGACGGAGGTGTTCGCGACGCTCACCTTCTTCGGCGCGGTGGCGATGCTGGGTGCGATGGCCGCCGTGCGTGAGCACAGGGCGCAGGTAGCGGCGGCGGCGGGTTGGACGGTCGCCGCGTTCGCGATCGCGGGGGTGATCCTCATCCCGCTCCTCACGTTCGTGCTGAAGGGGGCACCGGCGAAGCCCATCAGGCCGGTGATCTCGGGGAGCAGCTCGGTGGACGTGGCGAGCCTCTTCGTCCCGCGGCACTCGACGTTGATCGGCGGCGACACGTTCCATCGCTACACGGCGCGGACGTTGGGGACGCCCGCCGAGCAAGGGGCATACCTGCCGCTGCCGTTGATCGCCGTCCTGGTCGCGGCGGCGTGGACCCTGCGCAAGGATCGGATGACGAGGTGGGCACTGGCGTTCGGCGTGGTGGCCCTCGTGTGCTCGCTCGGCACCTACCTCCATGTCAGCGCCCACACGTCGTTCCCGATGCCGTGGACACCGTTCGCGCACGTGCCGATCCTTGCAGACGCGCTGCCATCGCGATTCATGCTGTACGCCGGGCTGGGCTTCGCCGTGGTGGCCACCCGATGGATCGATGCCGCCGAGCGGCCGTGGCGGCGGCTGAGCGTGGGAGCGGTGGCAGGCATCATGCTGCTACCCAACATCGCGGCCACAGATGTGCACACCCCCCTGCGGGTGCCCACGTTCTTCACGGGCGGCGACTACCGAAGGTACGTACCGGAGGATCACACCATCCTCTACATCCACGCCGACAAGGGCGGGGAGATGCTCGCGCAGATCGAGGCGCATTTCTGGTTCCGACTGGCGCAGGGCCACACGGGGCCCACCCCGAGGGTCTTCCAGCGGACGGCTGGGTACCACGCGATCGATTCGGGCAACCCCGAGGGTCTGCCTCCCTCCACGCTGGGGGCGTTCATCCGCGATCACAACGTGAGCACTGTGATCGTTGAGGACGATCTCGCCAGGCTCTGGGCGCCGGTTGTCGGCAACGCCACGCACGTATCCCCGGTCGCCACCGGCGGGGTGCAGGTGTACGCGCTGCCTACTCGGCCTGGAACGCCCCGGTCTCCAGGTACCGCGCATAGAGGTCGAGGGCGATCTCGGTCGCATGGAACAGCGGGGACGGCAGGTCGGACCGGTCGAACCAGCCGATCTCGGTGAGCTCCGCGCCGTCGGCACTCGGTTCGCCGGTCCATGCCCGCGCGAGGAACAGCATCCCGAAGTAGTGCGTTCGATCCCCGCCCGGATAGGTGATGAGATGATCCACGGGCGAGCTGCTCGAGGCGAATGCAACGAGATCAGCCTGGTCGACGGTGAGACCGACCTCCTCCGCTACCTCGGCGACCGCCGTGTCGGCGAAGCTCGATCCCTCCTCCGCTCCACCTCCTGGGATAGCCCATCCACCGGTGTCTCCTCGAAGCCCCAGAAGGACCTTCCCGTCGGCCCGTTCGATGATGACGTTGGAACTCGGCCAGAGCAGCAGGTCGCTCCCAAGCTTCTGCCGGATCCTCCACACGGTTGACCCTTTGAATCCCACGGGCCGAGTCTAGCGGCGCATCCTCCGGTTCCCGCAGGTCAGCGCGGCGGTCGTTCCCTATACTGCCCCGGTCCCGGCCGAGCCGGGCGGCTTCACCCCCCTTTCACCCGTGACACGACCGAGGAGGAGTTCATGCACCTGCTTGCCGAAGGCGAGGCGATCAAAGCGATATTCGGCTCGTCTGAATCCAGAGACCTCTGGATCATCTTGGCCGTCTCGTTCGTCGCGCTGGCGTTCGCGTACTACTTGGCTCGCGAGGTGCTGAGCGCGCCTGAAGGCACCGAGAAGATGAAGGAGATCGCGAAGGCCATCCAGGAGGGTGCCAAGGCGTACCTGTCCCGGCAGTTCCGAACGCTCGCCATCTTCCTGGGGTTGCTCACGGTCGCTCTCTTCTTCATCCTGCCGGCACCCGCCACCGCGGCAGGCGCGGCGGGACTCCACTCCGAGTTCGGGATCAAGTTCGGCCGGTCAATCGCGTTCATCCTGGGTGCCGGCCTCTCAGCCTTGACCGGCTACACGGGGATGTGGCTCGCCGTCCGCGCCAACGTCCGGACGGCGAACGCAGCGCTGGAGTCTGGACTGCGGAAAGCCATGCGGATCGCGTTCCGCGCCGGTGGGGTCGCGGGCATGTTCACCGTGGGCCTCGGCCTCATGGGCGCCACGATCATCCTCATCATCTACAAGCAGGATGCGACGAGCGTTCTGGTCGGCTTCGGGTTCGGCGGCGCGCTGCTCGCGATGTTCATGCGGGTCGGCGGCGGGATCTTCACGAAGGCGGCCGACGTGGGCGCCGACCTGGTCGGCAAGGTCGAACAGGGCATCCCGGAGGACGATCCCAGGAACGCCGCCACCATCGCGGATAACGTCGGGGACAACGTCGGTGACTGTGCGGGGATGGCGGCCGACCTGTTCGAGTCCTACGAGGTCACGCTGGTCGCCTCCCTGATCTTGGGCGCAGCCGCGTTCAACGGCTCGAAGATCGGCGCGATCGCAGGCGTCATGTTCCCACTGTTCGTCCGCGCGATCGGCGTGGTGACCTCGATCATCGGGATCCTCGGCGTGACGCCGCGCTCGGAGACCGAGCACGGGATGAAGGCGATCAACCGGGGCTTCTTCCTCTCGGCAGGCGT
>JBDTXD010000039.1:0-9481 GCA_040006375.1 Actinomycetota bacterium | reverse complement strand
CATGACGACGGTTCACGCCTACACGAACGACCAGCAGATCCTGGACCTGCCGCACAGCGATCTGCGCCGCGCCCGCGCCGCAGGCGTCAACATCATCCCCACCTCCACCGGCGCGGCGAAGGCTACCGGCCTGGTCCTGCCGCATCTCAAGGGCAAGCTCGACGGGATGTCGATGCGGGTACCGGTTCCGGACGGATCGGTCACCGACCTCGTCGCCACGCTCAGCCGTGAGGTCACGGTCGACGAAGTGAACGCGGCCTTCAAGGCTGCATCGGAGTCGGGACCGCTCGCCGGCAAGGTCGTCTACACCGAGGACCTCATCGTGTCCTCCGACATCGTCGGCTCGGATGCGTCGTGCACCTTCGACGCGAGTGCCACCATGGTCATGGGCAACGTCGTGAAAGCGATCGGCTGGTACGACAACGAATGGGGCTACTCCAACCGGGTGGTCGATCTCGTAGAGCTGGTCGCGTCCAAACTGTGACGCTCCGCACCCTCGAAGCGCTGGGCGAACTCGACGGCGTCCGGGTGTTCGTTCGCGTCGACCTGAACGTGCCGCTCGAGGGGGGCGAGGTCGCCGACGACAGCCGGATCGCCGCCACGGTTCCAACCATCACCGAGTTGCTGCAGAGCGGAGCGAAGCTCGTCTGCGCATCACACCTGGGGCGGCCCCGCGGCGTGGTGGAGGCGGGCCTATCCATGAAGCCGGTAGGCGCCCGTCTGGCCGAACTGCTGGACCACGAGGTTCGGCTGGTGGACGACCCGGCCCCTGCGTCCGACGAACTCCCCGACGCGGATGTGGTGTTACTCGAGAACCTCCGGTTCGATCCGGGTGAGGAACGTGACGATCCTGCGTTCGCGGGGCGGCTGGCCGAGCTTGGCGACTCCTACGTCGACGACGCGTTCGGCGCGGCGCATCGCCGCCACGCGAGCGTTTCGGCGCTCCCGGAGCTCATGCTCGCCTCCGGCCGCCGGGCGGCGGCGGGTCGCTTGCTGGAGCGCGAGGTCGATGTGCTCGGACGGCTCCTGGCCGATCCGGCCCGCCCGTACGTGGCCATCCTGGGCGGCGCGAAGGTCTCGGACAAGCTCTCCGTCATCGACGCCCTCCTCGAGCGCGTCGATACGCTCCTCATCGGCGGCGCGATGGCGTTCACCATCATCGCCGCGCGCGGCGGATCGGTGGGCACCTCCCTGGTCGAACCCGACAGGTTCGAGGATGTGCGCACGTCCATGCGGAAGGCGGAGCGGCTCGGGGTGCAAATCGTCCTGCCCGTCGATGTGCTGACGGCCACGGACATCGAAGCCACCGAAGCCGCGGGAACCGTACCGGCCGATGCGATCCCCGAGGGGCACATGGGACTCGACGTCGGGCCGGGGACGGTTCGCGCGTTCGCCGACGTGATCGCCGGCGCGAAGACCGTGCTGTGGAACGGGCCTATGGGGGTGTTCGAGCGGGAGCCCTTCGCCGCGGGCACCAACGGCGTCGCTATGGCCGTCGCGGATTCGGGCGCCTTCAGCGTGGTCGGCGGCGGGGACAGCCTGTCGGCGGTCAAGCGGGCGGGCTTGGGCGACCGCTTCGATCATCTTTCCACGGGCGGCGGCGCCTCGCTGGAGTTCCTGGAGGGACACACCCTCCCCGGTATCGAGATCCTGGAGGACTGACATGGCCGAACGCCGTCCGATCATCGCGGCCAACTGGAAGATGCATAAGACGCATCTGGAGGCCATCCAGGCCGTGCAGAAACTGAGCTACCTCCTGGACAGCACCGACGGCGACAAGGTCGAGGTGGTCATCTGCCCGCCGCACACGGCGCTGCGTTCGGTTGGGACCATGTTGGACGCGGACAAACTCCCGTACGCGCTCGGGGCACAGAACGTCTACCCGGAGAACAAGGGGGCCTTCACCGGCGAAGTGTCCCCGTCGATGCTCGCGGCGTTGAAGGTCGGCTACGTCATCGTCGGTCATTCCGAGCGCCGGCAGCTCTTCAACGAAGACGATCTCTTCGTCAATAAGAAGGTCCGCGCGGTGTTCGCGGCGGGGATGACGCCGATCCTCTGCGTGGGGGAGACCCTCGAGGAACGCGAGGCCGACGGCACCGAGAGCAAGGTCTCTCAACAGCTTCGCCGGGGGATGGACAACGTCACGCCAGAACAGGCCGCGACCATCGTCATCGCCTACGAGCCCATATGGGCCATCGGAACCGGGCGCACCGCCGAACCGGCCGACGCGGGCCGGGTGGTTGATGTGATCCGGGCTTCGCTGGCCGATCGGTTTTCAGCGGAGGTGTCGGCAGCGATTCGCGTGCAATACGGGGGCAGTGTCAAGCCTGGCAACATCCGCGAGTTCATGGCGCACCCCGAGATCGACGGGGCGCTGGTCGGCGGCGCCTCCTTGGACCCCGAGGAGTTCGCGCTCATCGTCAAGTACCGATAACCGCACAGGAAGGATCAACCACCACCATGAAGCTCCTGTATGTCTGCCTGGACGGTCTGGGGGACGATCCCATCCCGATCCTGGACGGACGCACCCCGCTTGAGGCGGCCGAGACGCCCAACATGGATCTGCTCGCCGCGCGCGGCCGAACCGGGACTACCGTGACCGTGGGGCCGGGGATCGCACCGGAATCCGACATCGGCGTCTTCGGCATCCTTGGCTACGACCCAAAGGAGGAGCACCCGGGCCGGGGCGTGCTCGAAGCGATGGGCATCGGTATGGACTTCCACGACGGCGACCTCGCGTATCGGATCAACTTCGCCACGACGGATTGGCCCGAGATCGTCGACCGCCGGGTGGGGCGAAATCTCACCTCGGAGGAAGCCCACGCGCTCGCCGATGATGTGAACCGCGAGCTCACGTTCCCAGACACCACCTTCGAACTGCAGGCCACCATCGAACACCGCGGTGCGTTGGTCATCCGGGCCACCGACGGCCGCCCGCTCGGCGCGAACGTGACCAACACCGATCCCGCGTACCGCCGCGAGGGCAACCTCGGGGTCGCGCTCGAGCATTTCGAGCCGCGGGTCGCGACGTGCGAACCACTGGACGGATCCGAGGCCGCGCGCAACGCCGCCGATATCACGAACGCCTTCGTGGAGCGTTCGTCGAAGGCGCTCGATGCCGCAGAGGTGAACCGGCGCCGGGTCGCCGATGGCAAGCTCCCGGGCAATCTCATCCTCACCCGCGATGCCGGGGATCACCGCCCGAAGCTGCAACCCATCGCCGAGCGCTTCGGGATGCCATGGGGATGCTTCGTCGAGATGCCCGTCGAACGCGGGATCGCGCTCGCGCTCGGGATGGAGCCGGTCGACGCCCCCCGGCTGGACCCGGCCGGGTTCGGCGCGGCCGCCGAAGAGGCATACGCGTCCTGGGCGAGGATCGCATCCGAGGCTCTGGAGAGCTATCAGGCGGTCTACGTACATCTCAAAGGCCCAGACGTGCCCGCCCACGATGGGCGTGCGGAGGACAAGCGAGATGTCATCACGGCGATCGACCGGGCTTTCTTCGGCGAGGTGCTGGGCTCGCTGGACACCCGTTCGACCATCGTCGCCGTCACCGGCGATCACTCGACGTCGTGCCTGCGGATGGCGCACACCGCCGACCCGGTCCCACTCCTGATCAGCGGCGGGCCGCTCACCCAAGATGGTTCGACGAGTTTCGGGGAGGCCGTCTGCGCCGCTGGGTCTCTCGGCGAACTCCTAGGACCCCAGATCCTGCCCGTGATTCGAGGTCTCTTCTAGTGAGTCATACGTACGTATGACGAGCGGACGCCGGAGACCCGTCGTATAGTTGCTCGGATGGTGTCGATTGCCTGGTCGAGCACCCTAGAAGGAGCGTGATGGCGAAGGTAGAAGTAGAGCCTGATCAGCTTCAGCCGGCGCCTTCCGCCGAGATTCCAAAAGAGATCATCGGTCGGTCTCCGGGAGAGATCCTTTGGCGCCGGTTCCGCCAGGATAGGTGGGCCATCGGCGGCATCGTCGTCATCATCATCATCGTCATCTTGGCCATCACCGCCCCCTTGTTCGCGAGATGGGTTGGGCACCCAGTCAACCAGTCCTACGTGAGCGACATGACCGGCGTGGGACCGAAGATCGGCATCTACGGGAACGCACTGGGCTTCCCGAAAGGCCCCACGCTCCACAACTCGGCAGGCGTCTTCCCCTTCGGCGCCGACGGGACCGCACACGATCTCTTCATCCAGGTGTTATATGGCGCACAGACATCCCTGGAGGTAGCGTTGAGTGCGACCCTCATCGAGGTCGTGCTCGGTGTCGCCGCCGGCATCATCGCCGGCTTCTACGGCGGGAAGATCGACACCGTCATCTCACGGATGTGTGACATCTTCTTCGCGCTTCCCACCCTGCTGCTCATCCTCGGTATCTCCGCCGCCTGCGGAGGGCAGCGACCGGGCGAGGAGTGCCTACACGGCTACCTTAAACCGGGGAAGGGCCTCATCGTCATCTTGATCGGGTTCTTCTCATGGCCCTACCTTGCCCGCATCATCCGCGGTCAGGTGCTCTCTATCCGCGAGAAGGAGTTCATCGAGGCGGCGCGATCGCTCGGCAGCTCCGGTCGCCGGATCATGGTTCGCGACATCCTTCCGAACGTGCTGGCCCCCGTCATCGTGTATTCGACCCTGCTCATCCCGACCAACATCCTCGCGGAGGCGAGCCTGTCGTTTCTTGGTCTGGGGGTCCCCCCCGACGTCCCGTCGTGGGGCTATCAGATCTCTCAAGCCACCAGCTTGTACCGAACGGCGTGGTGGACCATGGTCTTTCCCGGAGTGTTCTTGTTCTTGACCACACTGGCGTTCAATCTTGTCGGGGACGGCCTCCGGGATGCGTTCGATCCGAAAACAGCGTGATCTCGTAAGGATGGAGTGAGGGACTGAAAGGAGAAAGATCCAGGACAGATGGATCCAGGGACTCACTCGCCAGGAAACCGAACGTATCGAGGAGGGGTAGATGAGCAGGCATCTGAGGTTGATCGCTGTTGCAGCGGTGCTCGCACTCGCCGCAACCGCGTGTAGCAACAATAGCTCAAGTGGGGGTACCACCGGCGGGACCGGTGGCGGCGGGACCGGCACCCCGGTGAAAGGCGGCACACTCCACGCCGTCATGACCCAGGACTTCTTCCACGGTCTGGATCCGACGCAGGAGTACTACTCCGTGTCATGGGAAGCCCTCCGCTGCTGTCTCGCGCGGACGCTCCTGTCCTACAACGGGAAGCCATCTGAGGAAGGCGGTGCCACCCCGGAGCCCGACATCGCAACCGCGCTCCCACAGGTCTCGAGCGACGGCCTGACCTACACGTTCACGATCAAGGACGGCGTGATGTTCGGCGACCCGATCAACCGGCAGGTCACCGCGCAGGACTTCGTCAACGCGTTCAACCGGTTGGGCGACACCAACGTGAACAGCCCCGGGTACTCCTACTACTACACCGACATCACGGGCTTCCAGGACGTGTTGGACGGCAAGACCAAGGAGGTCAGCGGCGTCACGGCGATCGACGATAAGACCCTGCAGATCAAGCTCGATCAAGCGAACCCCGACATGAACTACCTCATCGCGATGTCGGCGATCACACCGATGCCCCAGGAGGCGTTGAAGTATCACTACAAGGCCACCGAGTACGGCCAGTTCCTCGTGTCGACCGGCCCCTACGAGTACGAGGGCATGTCGGGATTCGATCTCAGCTCCAAGAAGCCGCCGCAGGGTATGGACATCGGACGCAACTACGTGCTGGTCCGTAACCCTTCGTGGGACGCGTCAACCGACACGCTCCGCAAAGCCTACCCCGACCGCATCGAGATCCAGGTCGGGGGAGAAACACAGACGCTGCTTGACAAGGTCGCGGCCGGTGGCGCCGATTGGTGCATCGACTGTTTGGCCACGTCGGCAACGCTGCAGAAGTACGGCAACGACCCGACGCTGACGGACAAGGTAAAGATCTATCCGGCGGACGCGTTGTCCTACATCGGGCTGAACCTCTTCCAGCCCCCGTTCGATGACGTCCATGTCCGCAAGGCGGTCAACTGGGCCGTTGACAAGAACGCCCTGTGGACGCTGGCAGGCGGGGATCCGGCAGGTATCATCGCCGGTCACTTCATCCCGCCCAGCATGATGGGCAACCAGCTCTCCACCTACGATCCGTACGCTACTCCCGGCAACAAGGGCAGCGTCACGGATGCGAAGAAGGAGATGGCGCTCTCCAAGTACGACACGAACCAGGATGGGGTGTGTGACGGACCGGACTGCACCGTCATCGACCTCATCGTGACCAACGACAACGACCAGCTGAAAGGTGCGCAGATCTTGCAGCAGAGCTTCGCTCCCATCGGGATCAAGCTCGACATCAAACAGCTGGCCTACAACGCGTTGGTCACGAAGTGCGCGACCCTGGCGGCGCACACCGCATTCTGCGGCGCGGCGTGGGGCAAGGACTACCCGAGTCCGTACACGTACTTCTCGCCGCTCCTTGATGGCGGGGAGAACGGGTCGAACTACTCGTTCATGGGCACGACCGAGGCCGCGCTGACGAAGGCCGGCTACAAGGTGCCTGCGGACGGGATCCCGTCCATCGCGGACAAGATCACCGAGTGCCGGGGCACGGCCATCGGTACGGCACAGGACACGTGCTGGGCGAACCTGGACAAGTACGTCATGGAAACGGTGGTGCCGGTCATCCCGCGCCGCTTCCCGACGAACATCGACGTCCTGGGCGCCAACATCGACAACTACTCCTACGACCAGTTCGCGGGGGTCGGTGCTATCGACCAGATCTCCCTGGTGAATGGCGGGAAGTAGCGCAAACACCGAACACGGCAGGCAGGTGGGGGCCCGCAAGGGCCCCCACCTCGCACGACGACGGGAAAGTGATCGATGGGCCGTTACCTGATCCGACGAACCCTCTTCGGCATCTTGGTGCTGTTCGTCATCTCGCTGCTCACATTCCTGATCTTCATCAAGCTTCCGCCCGGCGACACGGCGCGCAGGCTCGCCGGGAAGATCAACAACCCGCAGATCCTGGGCCAGATCCGGCACCGGATCGGGCTGGACCAGCCCATCTGGGTGCAGTACGGACGTTTCGCGAAGGGCTTGATCCCGTGGCCCGGCTACTGGCTGAACCCGAAGGTCTACTACTCGTGGTCCAACAACGTCGTGGTGCGGGACGAGATCGCGAAGCGGATCCCGTTCACGGCCGTCCTCACCATCGGCTCGGCCATCCTCTGGCTCATCATCGGTATCCCGATCGGGATCATCTCCGCGACGCGCCGGCGAACGTGGATCGACCGCGGCGGCGTCGTGTTCGCGTTGCTGGGAGTCTCGCTCCCGATCTTCTGGCTGGGCTACGTGCTCATCTACATCTTCTACTACCGATTAGGGTGGCTGCCGTCCAACGGCATCGATATCGGGCAGACGTGGTGGACGGCCATCTTCCATGGGAAATACATCCTGGCGTGGGTCGCGCTGGCCGTAACCTCGGCGGCGTTCTATACGCGGATCGTCCGGGGGAACATGCTGGAGGTGCTGAGCGAGGATTACATCCGCACCGCCCGCGCCAAAGGCATCTCGGAGCGCCGCGTCGTGTACAAGCACGCCCTTCGCGCCTCGCTCACCCCGGTGGTCACGATGCTGGGGTTGGATATCGCCGGCCTCCTGGGAGGAGCGGTCATCATCGAGCAGGTGTTCCAACTCCCCGGGATCGGTAAGTACGCGCTGGATTCGCTGGGACTTTCCGACTTCCCGCCCGTGATGGGCGTCACCGTCGTTGCCGCCCTGTTCATCGTGCTGGCGAACTTGATCGTCGATGTCGTATACGCGGCACTGGACCCCCGAGTCCGGTACAACTGATGGAAAGAGAACTGAGGATGGTCTATGCCTGAACCGCTGTTGGATGTGAAGGACCTCCGGGTGGAGTTCCCCACCGATGACGGGCTGGTCAAGGCCGTCGACGGCGTGTCGTTCACGCTGCAGCCGGGGGAGACGCTCGGCATCGTCGGGGAGTCGGGTTCGGGAAAGTCGGTAAGTTCGCTCACCATCATGGGTCTGGTCCCGAAGTCACAGGCGAATATCTCCGGCCAGGTGATCTTCGAGGGTCAGGACCTGCTGCAGCTTTCGAACACCGAGATGCGGGAGGTGCGCGGCAAGAAGATCTCGATGATCTTCCAGGATCCGATGACATCGCTGCACCCCTTCTACCGGGTCGGTGATCAGATCGCCGAATCCATCCTGGAGCACGAGGACATCTCAAAGAGAGAGGCAGCCGACCGCGCCGTCGACATGCTCTCGAAGGTCAACATCCCGCAGCCTAAGGACAGAGCGAACCAGTTCCCGCACGAGTTCTCCGGCGGGATGCGCCAGCGGGCGATGATCGCCATGGCCCTGGCGTTGAACCCCGATCTCCTCATCGCGGACGAACCGACGACCGCGCTGGATGTCACCGTTCAGGCGCAGATCCTGGATCTCATCGACACACTCCGATCGGAGTTCGGCGCCGCGGTCATCATCATCACGCACGACCTGGGAGTGGTGGCCGAGCACTGCGACAACATCCAGGTGATGTACGCTGGTCGCGCCATCGAGTACGGCCGTACGGAGGACATCTTCTATCACCCGCATCATCCGTACACGTGGGGCCTGCTGCAGTCGATCCCCAAGCTCGGCGCCGAACTGGACCGGCTGACCCCTATCCAGGGACTGCCGCCTTCGCTCATCAACCTTCCGTCGGGGTGCTCGTTCGCCCCGCGGTGTCCGTATGTGTTCGACCGATGCCGCGAGGAGTCGCCCGCCCTGCTGCCCTCGGACACCTACCACGCCTCGGCTTGTCACCTCAGCCTGGCTGACAAGGAGCGCATCGCAGCGGAAGAGGTGCTGACGCTGTCATGAGTGCGCAGACCACGGAATCCGCACCGCGCGAGATCAACCGCGAGGGGGAGCCGCTCATCAGCGTCAGGGGCGTGAAGAAGCATTTCCCGATCACGCGCGGGATCCTGCTCCAGCACAAGGTGGGCGCAGTGCACGCGGTGGACGGGGTGGACCTGGACATCTATCCCGGCGAGACCGTCGGGTTGGTGGGGGAGACGGGCTGCGGGAAGTCCACCCTTGCCCGCGTCATCATGCGGCTCTACGACGCGACCGAGGGCAGCATCATCTTCCAGGGCAAGGACATCACGCGCATCCACGGGCGCGAGTTGCGCGACACGCGCAAGGACATGCAGATGATCTTCCAGGACCCCTACGCCTCGCTCAACCCTCGGAAGACTGTGGGGTCGGTGATCGGTGAGCCGTATCAGCTACACAAGACCGTCCCCAGGAACCAGGTGAAGAGCGAGGTCCAGGAGCTGATGAAGCGGGTTGGCCTCAACCCGGAGCACTACAACCGGTACCCGCACGAGTTCTCCGGCGGTCAGCGCCAGCGCATCGGCATCGCCCGCGCGCTCGCCGCCCGGCCGAAGATCATCGTGGCGGACGAGCCGGT
>JBDTXD010000038.1:0-9567 GCA_040006375.1 Actinomycetota bacterium | reverse complement strand
GAGCCGCGCCATACCGCGAGCAGGAAGATCCCGGACAGCAATGTCAGCACGATGGACATCGCGGGGATGAGCGCAAGCTTGCTGGGCGCGTCCTCGATCTCGAAGAACGGCGCCGCCAGCAAGCCGGGGAGGACGGCAAGAAGGAACACTCCCAGAAGGACCCGGAGCAGGTGCAGCGGATCACCGAACGCGCCGGGGTGCGTATCGATCGCGGCCTGCTCGGCCTTCGCGGCGGCAGTCGCCTTGGTCATCACGTCGTCCGGCGGCGTCCACAGGTTCTTCCCGCTCGCGATCGACCCTTGCAGGACGATCACGTCCGGCGAGCCCTGCGAGCCCGACGAGATCGTTTTCGGGGGTTCCACGAGCGTCGTGAGATCGAAGGTGTCCCCGGTGAGTTTCGGGGCCAGGATCACCAACGGATCCTCCGGGAACTCCTTCTCACGAGACTGGAGTTCGGAGAAGTATCGATGCGAGATGGTCGTATAGCCGCAGGCCAGTGGGGGCACAACCACCTTATCCTCTGGCGTGTCTACCGGCGCCGGGCAGTTCACCTTGTCGTGCGCCCCCGGCGTGAACTTCCCGTCGTAGAAGTTCTGCACTGTGCCGAGGTACGTCGCCTGGTATCGCGCCGAGAGGCCGGGCAACCCGGTCCGGAAGATATTCGTGTCGGTCTTCGCCCAGCCATACGCCGTATTCGTGCCGTCGGGCGTGTTCACATCCGTTCGGTTCATGATGAGGACGATCGGGCGCGGTCCCGCGGCGGCGGCGAGTTCGTGGACGGCCGCGAGCGCGACCCGGGCCGGTTCATCGACGAACTGATTCGTTTCTGAGGTCCAGCGGTGCGAGAGTCCGTCGTAGACCATCCATCCCAGGGCGCCGAACACCACGACGGCAGCGAGTGCTCCGGCCATCACCCGTTTCTTCCCGGCACCTATTGCGAACCGGATGAGGAAGTACCCGCCGAGCCCGACCAGGATGATAGGGGCGGCAGTGGCGTTCATGAATCGGTAGTAGGGAACCGGTTTCGGGGAGAACAGGAACGTCAGCGCACCGATCAGTGGGAAGAGCCACCACACGGCGGTGATCTCGTTCGCCGGTGCGGGTTTCCGCTCGCGGCGCGACCAGAGGATCACGCCGGCGACGGCGATGAGCATGAGCGGCACCGTGATCAACGGCTGCATGTCGGTGAACCATCCGTGCAACCTGTTGACGAAGAACTGCTTGGTATACGGTGGGGGAGCCGCGGCATCCTTGAGATTGCCCGTCACGCCCCAGATGCCGACGACCCACATCGAGAGGCCGACGATCATCCCGATGCCGACCGACAGGAGCATCGGGCCGTCGGACTTGAACGCCTCGCCCAGCCGCCATCTGCTCGAGATGAAATGCCAGCCGAACACGGCCATCAAGGAGATGCCGAACAACGCGCAGGTCGTCGGATGGGTGAACGCGGCAGTGATCGACAGCAGGAAGAGCGCGACCCTTGCCCCCCAGGATGTTCGGGCTGGTCCCAGGAACGCGAACATGACGCAGAGGATGAACAGCATCGTGAGTTCGTCCAGGTAACCGACGTAGGGGGTGGTGAGGAAGATGGCGACGGCCGCGAGCATGGCGACGGGGATGAACAGCGGATCCCTGCGGCTCCGGTACCCCGCCGCAGCGAGCGCCATGCCCGTGAGCACCGGAAGGCTGACCATGAGCAATCCGGCGAAGCTGTACTCGTCGACGTCCGCCACGCGCTGCAGGAGTGCACCGGCCATCGGCGCCGTCACGCGGTACCCGCCGGAGAAGACCGAAGCGGGGCCCCATTCCTTGGCGATCGACCCGGGATCGCCTTCCAGGATGAGATTCGCGCGCCACGTGTACCACGCGGGGTCGCGGGTCGGCGCCGTCAGCGTTGGGGACTTGATCAACTGGAAACTGAGTGCGAACAGCAGCACCAGTCCGAATCCGGCGATGACGTACCAAGAAGCGAGGCGATTCATCCCTGGGGAAGACGTGTTCGATTCCATGCGTGGTTCCGTTGTCACTGGCCCTCCAGGCGGCTAGCGCCGGATACTACCGGAACCATCGAACCAACACAGAAGGCCGTTTAGGTGGCAGAACGAGTCACGCATGGAGGCAGGAACGAGGGCGGCAGCAGGTAGTCTCCGCCCCGTGCGCGACTCCCGGCGACTGTTCGTCTTGAGCTTCTTGATGTTGTTCGTGGAGCTCGTGCTGATCAGATGGACCGCAGCGAACGTCGTCTACCTGGCCTATTTCTCCAATTTCGTATTGCTCGCGAGCTTCCTCGGGATCGGGGTCGGCTTCCTGAGGGCGGGCTCGGATGATGACCGCTCCGGCTATGCGGCGCTCATGCTCGCGGCGTTCGTGCTCTTCGTGACGGTGTTTCCGGTGGGTGCCTCGCAGGCCGGAGGCCGACACTTCGCAGGGCTGTTCGGCATGTTCGCGCTCCCTATCTGGGTGAGTCTCCCGCTGATCTTCATCGGCGTTGCAGCGGTGATGGCCTCGATCGCCGAGGGCGTGGCCCGGGTCTTCAAGACGTTCGAACCGCTGCAGGCGTACCGGCTCGACATCGGGGGAAGCATCGTCGGGATCGCTGCGTTCTCGACACTCTCGTTCGTGGGCGCGAGCCCGATCGTCTGGGCACTGGTGGTGGCGGGCGTGTTCCTCCTCTCGTACCGACCGCACGTCACGCGGCGCCAGGTCGTGACACTGCTCGCCCTGGTGCTGCTCTTCACCGTGGGATCGCTCTCACCGCATGACCACTGGTCCCCGTACTACCGGGTCACGGAGTCCAGCCCCACCGAGGGCGGCATCATCTCGATCAAGGTGAACGGCTTGCCGCATCAGTCGATCGTCCCGATCGACCTGCTGAAGACCCAACAACCGTTCTACTTCCAGCCGTACGAACACCTGGGGGACAACCCACTTCGGAACGTGCTGGTGATCGGCGCAGGGAACGGGAACGACGTGGCGGTGGCGCTTTCGATGGGTGCGCAGCACGTGGACGCCGTGGAGATCGACCCGGTGATCCAATCGATCGGACGCGCACAGCACCCGAACCATCCGTACGAAGACCCGCGCGTCTCCGCGCACATCGGGGACGGCCGAGCGTTCCTTGAGCGGACGGCAACGAGATACGACCTGATCATCTTCGCCCTGCCGGACTCGCTCACCTTGGTCTCGGGCCAGTCCTCGCTCCGCCTGGAGAGCTACCTGTTCACGGTTGAATCGATGCGCTCGGTTCGCGACCATCTGTCCGCGGGCGGGGCGTTCACGATGTACAACTACTACCGTCCCGATGTGTTCGATCGGTTCGCGGCGACCATCACGGAGGCCTTCGGACACCCGCCGTGCATCGATGACGGAGGCGGCACCCTCGGTCCCCGCCAGCAGGGGGTACTCACCGTGGGTCTGGCCCCAGGAGACGTCTCCTGCGCGGATACATGGACGTCCGGCACGATCAGACCTTCGGTCGCGACCGACGACCATCCGTTCCCGTACCTGCAGGGACGAACGATCCCCACCTTCTACATAATGACCCTGCTCCTGATCCTCCTGGGATCCGTGGTGGGCGTGCGGAGCTTCGGCGGACCGTTGCGGGAGATGCGGCCGTTCGTCGATCTGTTCTTCATGGGCGTCGCGTTCCTGCTGCTCGAAACGAAGAGCGTGGTGCAGTTCGCGTTGCTGTTCGGGACCACATGGTTCGTGAATGCGCTGGTGTTCGCGGGGATCCTGCTGTCTGTCTTGGGCGCCGTCTCTCTGGCCCAAAGGATCAACCTGCCGAGGCCGCAGGTGCTGTTCGGAGGACTCGCGCTGGCGCTCGTCGCCGCGTGGGCAGTGCCGCAGGAGTCCCTACTGTCACTCGCGCTCGTCCCCAGGTTCGCCGCGGCGGTGGGACTTGCGTTCGCCCCCGTGTTCCTGGCGAACCTCGTGTTCGCGCAGCGGTTCAAGGACGTGGGATCGGCAACGGTCGCGTTCGGCGCGAACCTCCTGGGTGCGATGGTCGGCGGCGTGCTGGAGTACGGCGCACTCGTGGTCGGCTACCGGGCACTGCTGATCGTCGTCGCGGCGATGTACCTCCTGGCGTTCCTCACGCGCAGGGGCGGGCATTCCCGGGCGCTGGGGTCGTTCACGTAGGCTGGGCCACCATGAGTGCTGCCGACCTGGGCGTCGACGCCCCGACCGCCGACGATGCCGGCGGCAGCCGGCGGACCCCTACCTTCGCCCGGCGGGTCATCGCGCCCGTCGCGGGGCCCGCACTGATCGTTGCGCTCGTACTGATCACGCTCCGCGGATTCGCCTTCAGCCCCGACCTGACGAACCGGCACCCCGACATCCTCGCCTTCTGGCTTCCACGGTTCACGTTCCTAGGACGCTCGCTGGCGAGTGGGCACATCCCCTTGTGGAATCCGTTCGAGATGGCCGGCTATCGCTTCGCGGCCGATCCGCAGAGCGGGTGGCTCTACCTGCCCGCGATGACCTTCTTCTCCTGGCTCGACCCCGGGCGCGCGATGCGGGCGCTGATCGTGTTCAACCCGCTCCTAGCCGGTCTTGGCATGTATTGGTTCCTGCGCAAGGAATCCTTGGTGCGTCCTGCCGCGACCGCGGGCGGCGCGTGCCTCGCGATGCTGATGTCAGCGTCCGAGATCTCCATCTCGATGCCGTTCGCCGGCTTCCTGGCGTGGACCACGCTGGTCCTGGTGAGCGCGAGCGGGTATCGGCAGGCGACACGATGGTCGCGCAGGCTCGCCTGGCTCGCAGGGGCGGGACTAGCGTGGTCACAGGTGGCCAACGCGCATATGAGTCACGGGCTGGTGATGTGTTCCCTCATGGTCACCTCGTATCTCCTGGCGTTCGCCGTCCGCGATGTGCGCGCCGGCGATCTCCGGCCCGCCGGCGCCGCGCTCCGGACCGGCGTCTTCCTGGTGTTCCTACCCGTCGGTAGCCTTGCGGTCCTCATCCCGAGGCTCTCCTACATCAAGGCGTCATCCCTGCATGCCGGGTACGGCGCCATCGCAGGCTCGGCGACCGCCACATCGGGCACCCAGGATCGCACCCTCCAGACGAACGGGGTGTGGGCGGCGTGGCCCCTCGGCTACGCGATCACCCCGACCAGTTACGCGGGCGCCGTCATCCTGTTGAGTGCACTGGTCTCCTGGCGTGCACGCGCGCATCGCGCGCTGGTGTGGGCGTTCACCGGCACTTGGCTGCTCACCTACGTGCTCATGCTCAACGTCGTAGTCACGAACGGGGCGTTCCGTTCGTTGATGCTGCATGTGCCGTTCGGGGACGTCTATCTCCACAACGTAGGACGCCTCCGGTACCTGTCCGTGATCGCACTCCCTGTGTTGGGGGCGGTGGGGTTGCAGAGCCTGTTCGACCGTCCGCTAAACAGCCGCCTGGCCCGGCGATGGCTCGGCGGGGGCGTCGCCCTCCTCTTGGTCCTTCCCCTCGCGATGGGGGCGAGGCCAGTTCGCTACGTGGAGTTCGCAGGCTCGCTGCTCTTCGGCATCCCCGCCCTCTGGTTCCTGGCGACGCGACGATCCGCGCGGGCGAAGGTCGCGGTCATGGGCGTGCTGATCGCGGAGTTGCTGGTGAGCGGCGTGTACTCGTCGGTGTGGCCGGGAGGGGCCGTCCTCATGGGACTGGAGAGCGGAGCGAACCCGAACCTGGTGCCACAGCCGATCTCTCCTCCCAACGTGCAGGAGTCGGCGTTCTTCTCGCCTCCCGCGTTCCTGGATCCGATCAGGAGCCAGAAGCAGCGCTACCTGACTTGGGTGCTCCCCGCGGCCTCCTTCGAGAAGGGCTACCTGTTCGCCCAGCATGAACGCGATTGGCCTGCCCTCACGATGGAGCGCGGAACGCTCTTCGGTATCCCCGACATGCTGGGGTACAACCCGGTGCAGTCGGTCCGCTATTGGAGCTACATCCGCGCGTCCGATCATCTGAGCGTCTTCTACAACGCCTCGGTCGTGAACAACCCAACGCTTGGTTTGGTGCGGCTGTTCGGCGTGCGATACCTGATCACGCTGCATGGCCAACAGCCGGTCGGCGCACCTGGGCGGGTCGTGATGAGCGCGGACGGCTACGACCTGGTCGAGGTGTACGGGTGGGAGCCCCGGGTGTCGGTGGTCCCGGCGTGGACCGTGAGCCCGGATGAGAACCGGGCCCTGGCCGCCGTACTGGATCCGTCGTTCAACCCGGCGAGTTCGGTGGTCCTGGAAGCCGATCCGGGGATCACCGCGACCGCGCCGGCACCGTTCACGCCGCCCGCGACTCGCGCCCCCCCCGTGTATGTCGAGTCTGACCCTGAACACATCCGCTTGGACGTCTCCGCCACGCAGCCCTCGATCGTCCTCGTCCGCGATAGCTACGACCCCGGATGGTCGGCCACCGTCGACGGCCGCCCGGCGCCCCTCCTGGCCGCCGACTACGTCATGCAAGGCGTCCCCGTCGAACCCGGCCACCACATCATCGAGCTGACCTACCGGGACTCCGCGATCACCACGGGGCTGCGTGCGAGCGCCGCTGCCTGGGGTTCCCTGTTCGCGGCGCTCGTGGGCGCGCTGATCCTCGAGCGGATCGGCAAGCGGAGGCGGCGCGCTTCCTAGCCGGCGGCAGGCGAGGCAGGTGGCGCGGCCGGAGCGCATGGGAGGCCGGTCAAGATGTGCGACGGGAACGCCGCTGCGTAGACGGTGTCGCCCTCAGTGCCCGGCGGGATCGAGTAGTAACTCCTGGCCGTTTGCGCGACCGTGAGCGATCCGACGTAGGAGGCGACAACTTCGGGCGTGACCCCGAGCTGCTTCGCGACGGCTGCGTTGAACCACATCTGCGTCGGCCGCACGACCTCGAAGAGCCCTTTCTGGCTCGGGTCGAACTTCGTATCCAGGAGCGCTCGGACCCTGGTCGGATCGATCGGGACGCCGCCCGCGACCGCGGCCGAGTACTGCGAACCGTGGTCGGCCGTGATGACCATCCCCCACTGGTCCTTCCCAACCTCCTTGTTCAGGAAGGCGACGAGCTGCTTGAGCGCCGCGTCCTGATAGGCGACCGAATCCTCCATGTACGGGCTGTTGAGGCTGGTCTGGTGCTCCGTGGTGTCGATCGTCTTGTAGTTCAGGTACAGCAGGTCCGGCGTCGCGTCCTGCCCGAACTTGTACCGCTTCATGACCGCCTCGATCACCGACGTCTCGTACGGCGTCCGCGCCGGCGTATCGAACCCGGTACGCAGAGCGCTGATGCTCTTGTCCCGCCACTTGCCGTCTCGCTTGCCGTCCGCCTGGTCGATGATCGTGTTGTACTTGCCGATCCCCGGCAGATCGTTCACCCACGCGGGGAAGGTGTAGTAGGGCGACATCTGCGACGTGAGGTTCCAGCTCACGGATTCGGCCCCGCCCGTGGTGGCGGCGTCGACCTGCCGCATGACCGCGATGTCCTTGTCGCCGCCGTTGAACCACGCGCCGTGGCTCATCATGAGATCGTGCGCGGCCAGGGTGGCCACGGCGCCCACGACCGGTTTGTTGCCATGCGCGATGTCGTAGAGATCGCCGAACGTCGGGGTGAGGAGCAGTCCCGGGCCGTCCTGCGTCGGTTGCACGGTGTGGTTGTTCAGCCGCACGTATTCGTCGATGTATCCGTTGTCCTTCGGGAACGCTCCGGTCCCGATCTCGGCGTGTCCGGGAGGGGTGTTCGATTGCGCCGACCCCACGTAGGTGTTGGTGAACCACGCGCCCTGACCCTTGAGTGAGTCCAGGTACGGATGGCTGTGGCTCCACGTGTCCAACACGTCCATGCCGCCTGCGTCCCACACGAGCGTGACGAAGAGCTTGGGGACCGTTCGCTGGTCCGGCGGCAGGAGTGCCTCGGTGAGGGGCTTGCCATCCGGGGCGTTGAACGGGAACTTCAGGATCGCCCCAGTGGTCGGCGCGATGTCCGTGAGGAAGGTGGTGTCGGTGTAGACACCCGGCTTCACGATGCCCGGGGCGTAATAGAACATGGGCACATGTTGCAAGTGGTCCATCGGACCGGCGTGCGAGTAGCCACCGTCGACGATGTTGTCCGCTTTCGGGATCGTGCTGACGTCGCCGCTCCAATCGGAGCGGTACCCGTTGAGGATCCGCGAGATCCAGGGCTTGGGGAGTGCGCAGACCTTCGTGATGAACGCCTGATCGCCCGTCGCGGCGGAGGAGGAAGCGGTGAGGGCCAGCGGCAGGGCCACCAACCCGCAACACGCCACGGCCGCCAAACGCCGCATCAACCGAACGCGCTTCACGGAACGTTCCCCCAGTACAAGATCCAGCCCGGCGGCCGGAGTCCCGCAGTGTACCGGCTGCCGGTCGTCTTTCTGTGGCTGCGAAGGGTAGCGTGGTCGGGTGCAGCGGCGCCTCCTCTCCGTACTCATCGTCGGGACGCTTGTCGGGCTGCCTGCGGCGGCCCTGCGGTTCGCGTGTGTCGGGAAGAGCTGCCCCGCGGCGGCCGCGAGTGCGCCTCCGGTCCCCTTCTGTCCGCTTCCCGCCGAGTTGAAGCGTGAGATCGCGGACGGCTACGTCGAGGGCCGTTCGCCCGACGTGTTGGGGGTGCCGAACACCGGAGGTGCGGTGAGAGGCGGCACGGGCCCGACTCCGGAGGGGCTCGACTGGCCGGCCGTTTCTCCGGCGCCGGACACATCCGTCCCCATCGTGTTCCAGGGGACGGGGGTGCAGAGGAGGTCGTTGCCCCCGGGCACCGGACTCGATCAGATCGCGCCCACCCTTAGCTCGATCATGGGCTTACGTCGGTCGAACCCGAACGTGCGTGCCGGGACCACGATCCCGGGCGTCGCGCGCGGCGCCCATCCCGCGCTCGTCCTCATCGTGGCGTGGGCGGGGATCGGGTCCTCCGATCTCTCTCAGAAGATGCCATGGCTAAGGGGCGCCATGGAGTCGGGCGCCGGCACGATACGCGGCTCGGCCGGATCCGTGCCGCTGGATCCCGCATCGACGGTGACAACGATCGGAACCGGAGGGCTCCCCCGCCAGCACGGCATCACCGGTTCGCTCCTCCTGGGCCCGGGCGCTGCACCGGTGCCGGCCTGGGGGGCGGGGGCGCCGCGCTCGATCATCGCCACACTGGCGGATGACTGGAGCCATGCTCAGGCGGACGCCTCGATCGGTCTCATCGCGCCGTCTGCTGTCGACAGGGGGCTGATCGGTGGCAACTGGTACGTCGGTCACGGGCCCGTCGACCTTCGGATCGGCGGCGATCCGCTGACCGCGGCCGACTCGCTGCTCCGGCAGGGGTATGGGGCGGACGGGACGACGGACATCCTCGGCGTCGTGCTCGACGGACCCGCGCGACACGTGGATGCCCAGACCGCGTCGCTGATCACGATGGCCGACCGGGCCACAGGCGGATCGGTGACGGTCGCCGTGGCCGGGACGGGGTCGATGGAGCTCGCGAAGGGGTCCGCGAGCAGCCCGGGCGCCACGACCACGGGGGCGGAAGTCGCCTCGCGGATCGATGCACAGCTCGGCGCTCCCGGCCTGGTGGCGGGGGTAGCGGCGGACGGCGTGTTCCTCAGCA
>JBDTXD010000037.1:0-9616 GCA_040006375.1 Actinomycetota bacterium | reverse complement strand
GTAATGGTCACCAACACGCAAGGTGACATCAGTCGTCCAGATCGCATTGTCGCCCACGCTCCAGAACGATGGTGCATCGAGTAGTGCTACCGGTCCCGCGGGAACATGTGCACGAACGGCCGTTTCGATCAGCTCGCGCAGTGGCAACGCGCCTTCCCACGTCGGCGGCACTCTCAGACGCCCTTGAGGTAGGCGACCGTCTCGGCCAGCCCGTCTTCCAGGTGCGTCCACGGTTTCCAGGCGACGGCGCCCGGGGCTTTGGAGATGTCGAGTGCGATCCGGCGGAGTTCGCCCTGGGGAAGCGGGCCCTGTTGCGGCTCGCCCTCGAAGCCGGCGATCTCCGCGAGGAGCCGATAGAGGTGATTCACGCTTGTTTCCAACCCGGTCCCGATGTTCACGAGCTTGCCCGAGCCGCGTTCGATGGCCTGGATGAACGCGTGCACGACGTCGTCGATGAAGATGTAGTCGCGGGTCTGATTGCCGTCTCCGTAGATGGTCGGCGCCTGGCCGGCCAGCATGAGCTGGGCGAAGATCGCGACAACGCCGGCTTCGCCATGGGGATCCTGTCGCGGCCCGAAGACGTTCCCGAGGGCCAGGGCGGTGTAGTCGAGGCCTCGATACCGCTGGAAGAAGCCGAGGTAGTCCATGACCACCTTCTTCGAGATGCCGTACGGACTCATCGGGAACGAGCCCTGGGCGCTGGATTCCTTCGCGGGCAGGCGCTTCGGGTCACCGTAGATGGTCCCCCCGCTTGCGGCGTAGATGACCTTCCGGGTGCCCGCCCGTGCGGCACACTCCAGGATGTTGAGCGTGCCCATGACGTTGATGGACGCGTCGGTCACCGGATCCGTCAACGATGGCCGCACCCCCGACTGCGCCGCAAGGTGGAACACGATCTCCGGGCGGTGACGTTCGAAGAGCTGCTGCACGCCGTCTGCGCGCACGTCCATGTTGAAGAAGGTGAACTCCTTGCCATGGCCCCGCGCCTCGGCGAGGTTCGCGATCCGGCCCGTGCTGAGGTCGTCCACGCTGATGACGCGGAAGTCCTCTGCCAGGAGTCGATCTGCCAGGTGGGAGCCGATGAACCCGGCTCCCCCGGTAACCAGGACGGTTGTCACGACGCCAAGAGTAGGTTGGGATCGGCCGCGATGTCGAGTTCGGTCCGGTCGCCGCGTTTGAAGAGGGCTGCTCCCACGCAAGCGATCATGGCGCCGTTGTCCGTGCAGAGGTCGATCGGGGGAAAAAGTACCCGCAGACCCGCCGCAGCTGTGGCAGCCTCGATACACTCCCGCAGCCGCGTGTTCGCGACCACGCCGCCGCCCAGGAGTACGGTCTGCACGCCGGTCTGCCGGGCGGCCGTGAGGGTCTTCTGGACCTGCACGTCGACGATCGCCTCCTGGAAACTCGCCGCGACATCCGGGAGGTTGATGTCCGTGCCGGCGGCACGCTCGCGTTTGACGTAGCGGAGTACCGCCGTCTTTAGCCCGCTCATCGAGAAGTCGAGGTCGCCGCTGCGCTCCATCGACCGGGGGAACTCGATGGCATGGGGATCCCCGTCCTTGGCCATCCGATCCAGGGCGGGCCCGCCGGGAAACCCCAGCCCCAGCAGCCGGGCGACCTTGTCGAACGCCTCACCGGCCGCGTCATCCAGGGTTTGACCCAGGAGCTCGTGGTGGTGCAGATCCCGCATGTGGACCAACATCGTGTGACCGCCGCTCACGATGAGCGCGACATATGGAGGGTCCGGGGGCCCATGGGTCAGGAAGTTCGCCCAGAGATGGCCCTCCAGGTGGTTCACGCCCATCAGCGGCACCCCCGTGGCGAGCGAAACGGCCTTCGCGGCCGCCATGCCCGTCAAGAGCGCGCCCACGAGCCCCGGCCCGACGGTGACCGCAACGCCGTCCAGATCATGGAACCCCACCTGCGCCGCTGCGAGCGCTTCCTCCAAGAGCGGATTGAGCGCCTCCACGTGTGCCCGGGCCGCCACCTCCGGCACGACGCCACCGAATCGCTCGTGCAGGCGGACCTGGGAGGCGATGAGGTTCGATCGTACGGTGAATCCGTCTTCGACAACCGCGATGGCCGTCTCGTCGCAGGACGTTTCGATCCCGAGGGTGATCACGTGGGACGGATGCCTTCTGGCAGGGACGCTGCGATGCCCTCGAGCCGACGGCCGTACTGCGGGTCGCGGACGTCATCGGTCCACATGATGAGCGCGTCCTCTTGGAGCTCCTGATAGTAGTTCCGCCGGATCCCGACCGGGTGATAGCCGAACCGTCCGTAGAGACGCTGGGCACCCCAGTTCGTCACCCGGACCTCAAGGCTGATTGCATGGGCTCCCATCTCGACGGCTTGGATCGTCAACTCGAACAACAGTCGGGTGGCGACACCTCCCCGCTGCCGCTGCGGATCGACCGCGATGTTCGTCACGTGGGCCTCCTCGCCGTAACAGATCAACCCGCCGTACCCGATGACCTCGCGTTCGAGCCGCGCGACCAGGTAGCAGCGGTTATTGGGCTCGGTCATCTCGGCCACGAAGAGGTTGGGGCTCCATGGACGCGCGTACGCCTGACGCTCGATCGCCATCACGCCACGCAGGTGGCGGCGGCGCATCCGCGAGATCTCAAGACGAGACGTTGCGGGCTCGCTGATCCCAAGCGATCTCAGCATCCGACTTCCTTAGGTACATGGGGACGAGGTCTGTCAGCCGGTCGAGCTCCCCCCGGAGGAACCGAGGGATGGCACGTTCCGCGAGCGCCGCGGCGTCCGGATGGGCAACGATAGCGGATGCGAACTCCACCTGGGGACCGACCTCCTGGAGGGCATCTCGGTACAGGATGGCTCCGTTGCCCACGGCAAGCACTTCCCGAGACATAGCCGCGATCTCAGCTGCCAGGGCCTCCGGGGAGGAGACCTCCGGGTCGCGTTCCCGCACTGGGCCGCTGGGCGCCGGTCGGTATGCGCTCCAGAACACCTCACCACGGCGGCCGTCGATGACCGCGATGATTTGCTTCTGGCAGTGCCGGACGCCGGATGCCAGGGTGTCCAGGCTGCAGACACCTAGGATCGGGACCCCCAGGACCTGCGCCAGGGTCTTCGCGGTCTCCACGCCCACCCGCAGGCCGGTGAACAGACCCGGCCCGATGCCGACGGCGATCCCGCCGATCTGATCCACGTCCAGGTTCGACCAGGCCAGGAGTTGTTCCAGGGCCGGCGTGACAGCCTCCTGACGCGCCTTCCCGGCGACACCGACCCGGCCGAGAAGCCCAGCCTCCGAGGCGATCGCCACGCTGGTCTGCGGTGTGGACGTCTCGATCGCGACGATGATCACGCCCGGCTCCGGACGCCGACGAGCGCCTCCAGGTCATCCCACCGCGCCCGCCACACCTCGCCCTGGCCGGCAAGCACGACCGTGCGCTCTGCGTCCTCGCCGGTGGGATCGGCCGTGGTCATCGTGATCCGAAGCGTGTCAGACGGAAGCAGGTCCTGGATGGCGTCTCCCCACTCGATGAGCAGGAGCGCCCGTCCATCCGCGATCTCGTCCAGGCCGAGGTCGACCACATCCTGGACGCGTTCGAGCCGGTACACGTCCACGTGCGCGACCGCCAGACGTCCGGCGTACTCCCGGATGAGGGTGAACGTCGGAGATTGCACGTGGTCTTGGGAACCCAAGCCGGCCACGATCCCCCGGACCAAGGTCGTTTTTCCCGCGCCGAGTTCGCCGGTAAGCAGCACGACATCACGCTCGCGGAAGACCCCGGCGAGTGCGACACCGAGCGCCAGCGTATCGTCCGCCGTCGCCGTCGTTACCGACACCGCGGGATCTGCGCCCATCAGAAGAGCTCCATCTGATCAACGTCGGGGAGGTCGGGTTGGATGCGCGTGACTGCGGCCGGCCGGTCCGTCGTTCCCGGCGGATGTTGGCGGGCCGGTTCGCGGATGCGCGCCGGAACCGGGGTCGGCGGCGCGGACATCGACGTGAGGGTTGCCGCGATCAACGAGAAGTCCTCGCGGAGCAGTTCGAACTGTCTGGACTTCTCGCCTCCCCCGTGCAGGATCGCGGCGGGATGGAACGTCGGGATCACCTTCCTGCCGTGCCACGTGTGCACCGATCCACGCACCCTGGTGATACCGAGCGAGGTCTGGAGCACGAACTTCGTCGCGAAGTTGCCGAGGGTGACGATGAGCTGAGGCTGGATCAATGAGATCCGCTCAACGAGCCACGGGGTGCAGGCTTCGATCTCGTCGGGCAAGGGATCGCGGTTGCCCGGCGGCCGGCACATCACGACGTTGTTGATATAGACGGCCTCTCGCGCAAGCCCGATCTCTCCGAGCATACGGGTGAGGAGCTGCCCGGCGGCGCCGACGAACGGCTCGCCCTGCTTGTCCTCGTGGAACCCCGGCCCTTCGCCGATGAACATGAGATCCGCGTTCGGATCGCCGACTCCGAAAACCACCTGGGTGCGGCCTTCGGACAGGCGGCACTTCGTGCAGTCCGCCGCCTCGGCCGCCACTTCTGCGAGCGACCTGGTCACCCGACGTACTCCCGGGGAACCCGCGAGCCGATCCCCACTAGCAACTCGTAGGAGATGGTTCCCGCGTGGCCGGCCAGTTCGTCTGCCGTGATGCGCTCCTGACCCTGGCGCCCGATGAGGATCACGGGCTCGCCCGGCGTGGGCTCGTGCTCGCCGCAGTCGACCATGAGCTGGTCCATCGTGACGTTGCCCGCCACAGCGCACCGGCGTCCGCCGATGAGCACTTCCGCCCTGGAGGAGGCCGCGCGTGGATAGCCGTCGGCATAGCCGACCGCAACCGTCGCCACCCACGAGTCCCGCCTGAGTTCGTAGCGATGGCCGTAGCTCAGCCGCTCCCCGGCGGCCAGCCGCTTTACGGAGGTCACCGCGCTCCGCCAGGTAAGCGCCGGCCGCAGATCCGAGCCGACCCCCGGCGCCGGCTGGATGCCATACATCGCGATCCCCAGCCGGACCAGGTCGAAATGGGAGGCCGGGCGCAGGATCGTGGCCGCGCTGTTCGCGGCGTGCAGGATCGCGGGAACGGTGCCGACGGCCTTCACCTCGTCGACTGCTCCCGCGAACCGCGCGAGTTGTTCCTCGGTGGTCAACTCCTCCTCCTCCGCCCGAGCCAGGTGCGTCCAGAGCCCTTCCACGATGAACCCGCCGGCCACCACGTCACTCACGAACGCCGCCGCTGTTTCCGGTGGCCAGATCCCGATGCGGTGCATCCCTGTGTCGACCTTCACGTGCACGCTCACTCCGGGGTCGGCGATGGCCTGCAGCCGGGCGAGGCCCTCAGCCGTGCAGAGCGTCGGCGTGAGTCCGGCAGCCAGTGCGTCGCTCTCCGACCCCGGTGGGAACTCCGACAACACGAGCGTGGGTTCGGTGATGCCCGCCCCGCGCAGCGCGAGGCCCTCCTCCACCAACGCCACGCCGAGCCAGGTTGCGCCGGCCTCCACGGCGGCCCGTGCGACCCGAACGCTCCCATGTCCGTAGGCGTCCGCCTTCACCACTGCCATGAGCCCCCGCGAAGGCGGCGTCACCGAACGTACGTTGTGCCGGACCGCCTCGAGGTCGACGACGACGACGGTGTCTCGATAGCGCGGCATCATGCCGACCTCACGCGGGCTAACGCCTCAGGGAGTAGCGCGACCACATCGCTCGCGATCGTCCCCTCGCCGCTCCGCTGGCCGGCCAGAAGGCCGGCCAGCCCATGCAGGTACGCACCGGCCGCGGCCGCGTCAGCTGGCGCGGCCCCTCGCGCGAGGAGGGCGCCGATAACCCCGGCCAACACATCCCCCGTCCCCGCCGTGGCCAGCACCGCCGACCCGGTCGGATTGATCCGGACGGTCCCGTCCGGAGACGCGATGATCGAGCGGGTCCCCTTGAGCAGCGTGACCGCATCCGTCTCCGCGGCGAGCCGTCGGGCGTGCCCAAGCCTGTCCGTGTCGAGTTCGTCGACGGTGATGTCGAGCAACCTCGCGAACTCCCCTGCGTGCGGAGTCAGCACCGCCGCGGACTTCCGCCCGTCCATCTCGCCGGGGAACCCGGCGAACGCCGTGAGGCCGTCTGCGTCAAGGACCAGCGGGACCGGTGAGGCCGCCACGAGGTCTCGCACGAACCCCGCCGTTTGCACCTGGGTCGACATCCCGGGACCCAACACCAGCGCATCCGCTCGGCCGAGTCCGTCGAGTACCGGTTCGAGCGCATGTTGCACAACCGACCCCGCAGCCGTTTCGGGCAGGGGAAGGAAGACCGCCTCCCGCAGGCGCGACTGGATGACGGGGACGATGCTCTCGGGCGCGGCCACCGTCACCGATCCGGCGCCCATCCTGGACGCCGCCGAGGCGGCGAGCACTGCGGCGCCCGTCATATCCCGGGAACCCGCCACCACCATCACGTGACCGCTCGCCCGCTTGTGCGTGTCCGGCGCCCGGACGGAAACCACGGACCGCACATCCGCTGGTTCGCTCAGGAACACGTCGGGGTGAACCAGGTCGTCGGGGAACCCGATGTCCACCACGCGGAGATCCCCGGCGAAGTCGGCTCCGGGCATGAGGAGCGCGCCCGTCTTCGCTACGCCGAACGCTACCGTCAGATCGGCCCTGATCGCGCTCCCTTCGACGACGCCGGTGGTCCCATCGACACCCGACGGGATGTCCGCGGCGACCGTGTGCACCGAGGCTGCGTTGAGCTCGTCGATCGCGGTGGCGTACTGCTCCTTGGCCCGGCGACTGAACCCGGTCCCGAAGATGGCGTCGACCGCAACTTCGGCGCGCGCCAGATCCCTGGCCAATCTCCCCGGGGCGAACGGGGAGACCCGGGCATCGGTTTCACGGATCATCCTGTCTCGATTGTCCGCGACCAACCCGGGCGATGGCGCATCCATGGCGTGCACCCGGACCCGGACGCCGGCCCGAGCCAGATGCCGCGCAGCGACATACCCGTCACCGCCGTTGTTGCCCTTTCCGCACACGATCACGACGTGCCGCCCGTATGCGCCACCGGTGAGATCCAGCACCGCTCGGGCGAGCGCCCAGCCGGCCCGCTCCATCAGGTCCTGGGCCGAGATCCCCCGAGCCTGGCTTTCGCGGTCCAACTCAGCCGCTTGCGGTGCCGTGAAGACCGGTTTCACGCTTCTCCCGCCCGAACCGCGATGGCGAAAGCCACGGCGTTCGTCTTCTCATGGGTGAAGGTCACGAGGACACGCGTCGCACCGAGCCGGTCGGCTTTCCGCTTAGCGTTCCCGTTGAGCGAGATCTGGGGAGCCCCACTGGGATGGCGCGTCACGCTGATGTCCTGCCATCGCTTCCCGGGGTAGCCACCGAGCGCCTTGATCGTAGCCTCGCGGGCGGCGAACCTGCCCGCGTAGGACTCGGCCGGGCGCGCCTTCCCGTCACAGTAGGCGATCTCCTCCGGGGTGAACACCCGGGCGCGCATGGTCGGGTGGCGCGCGAGCGCCCGCTCCATACGCGCGATCTCGCAGATGTCGACGCCCAGGCCCACGATCTCCACCGGGAGATTGTAGGCCGGTCCCCGCGATCGCTCCGCGCTACTCGACGGTGACGGACTTCGCAAGGTTGCGGGGCTGGTCCACGTCGCAGCCTCGGGCCTTCGCGATGTGATAGGCCAAGAGTTGCAAGGGGACGGTGACCACGACGGGACTCAGGAGTTCTGGCGTTTCAGGGACCTCGAGGACGTGGTCTGCCAGCCGGGCCGCCTCGACGTCGCCCTCGGTCACGACCGCGATGACCTCGGCGCCGCGGGCCCGGACCTCCTGGATGTTGGACAGCATTTTCGGGTAGACGTGACAGTTCGTCGCGACGGCGACCACCGGCACCCCGTCCTCCACCAGCGCGATGGGGCCGTGTTTGAGTTCGCCGGCGGGATAGCCCTCGGCATGGATGTAGCTGATCTCCTTGAGCTTGAGTGCACCCTCCAGTGCGGCCGGATACCCTGTATGGCGACCGATGAACAGGACATCGCGTGCGTTCGCGTAGCGGGTGGCGATCTCGCGACAGATGGGATCGAGTTCGGTGATGGCCCGCTGGACCTGGTCGGGAAGTTCGCCGAGACGCGCGAGGACCTCGGCGATCTCCTCGGGGAACATCGTGCCGCGGATCTGCGCCAGGTAGAGCGCCACCAGATGCTGGCTCACCATCTGCGTCGCGAACGTCTTCGTTGCAGCAACACCGATCTCAGGTCCAGCGTGGGTAAAGAATGCCCCGTCGGCCTCCCGGGCGAGCGAGGATCCGACCGTGTTCGTGACGGCGATCACCTGCGAACCCTGCCGCCGGGCATGGCGCGCGGCCTCCAGCGTGTCGATGGTCTCACCGCTCTGGGAAACGGCGATGGTGAGCGTATCGGGTCCCAGGACCGGATCACGGTAGCGGAACTCGCTCGCGATCTCGATCTCGACCGGCATCCGCGTCCAGTGCTCGATCGCGTACTTGGCCACCATGCCGCTGTGGAACGCCGTGCCACACGCGACGACGAACACCTTGCTCACCTCGCGCAGGAGGTCATCGTTCACGCGGAGCTCATCCATGGAAAGACGCCCGTCGATGGCGCGGCCGACCAAGGTGTCGCGGATGGCGCTTGGCTGTTCGTGGATCTCCTTGAGCATGAAGTCGTCGAACCCGGACTTCTGCGCCTGGGCGATGTCCCAGTCGACAACGAGCGGCTCCGGCTGCAGGGCCGCTCCGCTGAGATCGGTGAATGCCGCGCCCGCGGCGGTGACCTCCACCACCTGGCCCTCTTCCAACGGGATGACGGTTGTGGTGCGCCCCAGCACCGCTGGGATGTCGGAGGCGAGCATGCACTCGCCGTCGCCCATCCCGACGATCAGGGGCGATGACACCTTGACGCCGACGAGCGTCCCTGGTTCGTCCTGGCTGAGCACGACCAGCGCATACGCCCCCTCGAGTTCACGCACGGCTGCGCGAACGGCGTCCACCAGCGGCCCGCCGGCCTGCCCGTCTCGAACCTTCTCCTCGATGAGGTGGGCGATGCATTCGGTGTCGGTTTCGGAGATGAGCGGATGCCCGTCCTTGTCCAGCCGGGCGCGGAGCGACTGGAAGTTCTCGATGATGCCGTTGTGGATGACGGCGATCTGGCCGGTGCAGTCCAGATGCGGATGCGCGTTGCGGTCGGTCGGTGGCCCGTGGGTCGCCCATCGGGTGTGCCCCATCGCCACGGACCCAGCCGGAGAGCCGCCGTCCTGCAACGCGGCCTCGAGCTCGGCCAGCTTGCCGGCACGCTTGACGACGGCCATATCCGGACCCGTAACGGCGACCCCGGCGGAGTCATAGCCGCGGTATTCCAGACGTCGGAGACCCTCGAGAACGATGGGAAGTGCCTGGTGAGGGCCGACGTAGCCAACGATTCCGCACATCGGGCGAGCCTAACAGCCGTGTTGAAGCGTTGGATACCGCCGTTAGGCGCCCATCTCACCACTCACCCATATGGCGATGGCCTCCGCGTGCCGCCGGGCGACATCGTCCGACTCTGCCTCTACCATGACCCGAACCAGCGGCTCGGTCCCGGATGCACGAACCAGCACGCGTCCGGCCTCGCCAAGTTCGTCCTCGGCTCGCCGAACC
>JBDTXD010000036.1:0-9814 GCA_040006375.1 Actinomycetota bacterium | reverse complement strand
CCTCTGTCTCCCGATCCATCAGGAGCTCTCCCTTCGCTAGAGGCGAGGGGGCCGACCGGGCTGGAGCGTGTGGGGTGTGTGTGCGTCACCGGCTGTTCGCCGATACGTGCGCCCGTGCTGCGGCGGTCCGTCCGCCGCGCACCGGTCGCGCGCGCGTTACCACGCACCCCGGAACGTCCTGACTCCGGCGCTCGCGTACCGTCCGTCCCGCGATGTGCTCGATCGAGCGCTCGCGGCGCGATCGCGCGCCACCTCGACTTTCCATCTAGCCTGCCGGGGCGCCGCTTCGGAGGGCTGCGGCCTAGCAGGCACGTCTATGGCAAGGATAGCAGCTGAACCCCTGCCCCGTTGCGATTCCACGCATCTAACCGCGCGAGCTAGTCAGCTGTGACCAGGGGATCCGTCGATTGTCCCCCCGACGGAAAACCCCCTCAGGCCGATATGCGCCTCCCTCCTAGGACCCGACACTCCCTGTATGGCCCAGAGGAGTTCCACCGTCTTGGCTTCGCGCGTCCGCGTGCTAGTCGTGGATGACAATGCCGGCTTCCGCGACTCCTTGATGGCGTTGTTGGACACCGATGAACTCCTGGTCGTGGGACAGGCCTCGAGCGGCAGGGAAGCCATCGATCTGGTGCGGGCTACGGTTCCCGACGTGGTGCTCATGGACGTTCGGATGCCCGACATGGACGGGATCGAGACCACGCGCCGGCTCAAAGCCCTCGACCCCCGGATCGGTGTCGTGGCGCTCACCGGAAACGACGACCAGCGAGCTGTTCGCGACATGCTGGTCGCCGGCGCTTCCGGATACGTGCTGAAGGACTCCGACGGCGACGAGATCCTTAGCGCCGTACACGCCGCCGCCCGCGGGGGCGGCGTCATCTCACCCGAGGTCACTCCATCGGTCATCGAGGAGCTGACCGAGGCCCTGGAGCGCGAACGTCGCAGGATCCGCCAGCTGGAGATCGCGCAAGAGGCACTCCTGGAACGTGCAGCACAGCGTCACGACCTGGTCTCACGACTGGGCCACGAGCTGCGCACGCCGGTAACGGTGATCCTTGGTATGGCCCAGACGCTGGGCCACCCGAGCGCCACAGAGCCCGAACGCGCGCAGATGCGCGAACGCTTGATCGCACGGGCGCAGGACCTGGCGCGGCTGGTCGAGCGGTTCGAAGCCGCGGTAGAGGCCGGCATGACCGAATGGGCCGACGTGGTCGGCGTCGCGCGAAGCGTCGCAACCGATCACGCCAGGGTGGTGGTCGATGCTCCGGTCGCCCCCCTGATGGCAAGCTTGAATCGGCAGGTCGCGCAGCGGATCTTGGAGGAGCTGGTGGAGAATGCCGTGGCCTTCTCACCGAGTGAGACGCCGGTGACCGTCCGGGTCTCCCTTCGGGGCACCCTGGCCGAGGTGCGGGTGACGGACCGCGGGGCCGGTATCGACCCCGAGCTCGCCGAGCGGATGTTCTCTCCGATGGAGCAGGGCGAAGGGCTCAATACCAGGGTTCACCAGGGCGCGGGACTGGGTCTCGCGCTCGCACGGATGTCCGCCCGCGCGATGGACGGCGACGTGGTCCTGGAACGAACGGGACCCGAGGGCTCGACGTTCCTGTGGGCCCTGGGCTCGAACCTCTGACTAGCTACTTGAAGCGACGCATGTGGATGTTCAGCAGCAGCCCGACCGCGACGAGGTTCGCCATGGTCGCGGTACCGCCGTAGCTCACGAATGGCAGCGGGATCCCCGTGATGGGCATGATCCCGATGACCATCCCGATATTGACGAACATCTGGATGGAGAACATCGCCGCGATCCCGGCCGAGACATAGGTCCCGAAGGGGTCCTTGGCCAGATAGCTGATCCGGATGGCCCGCCAGACCAGGACGGCGAAGAGCAGGAGCAGCACCATCGACCCGACGAACCCGAACTCCTCCCCCGCCACCGTGAAGATGAAGTCTGTGGATTGTTCAGGCACGAACTCCAGGTTCGTTTGCGTGCCCTTGAGGTAGCCCGAGCCCAGGAGCCCGCCGGAGCCGACCGCGATCTCGGCCTGCGACTTGTTGTAGTTGGTGGTCAGGCTGTTGTTCGCGGGATCGAGGAAGCCGGTGAGCCTGGCGAGCTGATAGTCCTTGATGACCCCAAGGTTGAGGGCCAGGGCGATCATGACCACCGCTCCGACAGCGACCGCCGCGAGATGCCGCCCGCGGGCGGCCGCAACCACGAGAACGCCGACCGTGATGGCGACCAGCACAATCGTGGTGCCGATGTCGGGCTGGATGAAGACCAAGACCATCGGCACGCCCGCCACCAGACAGACCCGAAGCGTGTCGCGCAGGAGCGGCTCCGGTGTGCGGAGTTCGGACAGGATGGCGGCGAGCATGACGCAGAGCGCGATCTTCGTGAACTCCGAGGGCGTGAACTGGAACCCCGCGAACTGGAACCAGCGCTGGGCTCCCAGCTGCGTGGTGCCGACGCCCGGGATCCGTACCAGGACCAACATGGTGAGGGCTGCCGCGTAGATGAACCCGGCGTAGACCTTGAAGAACCGGTAATCGACGACCGCCACCAGAAGCAGCAGGATGAGTCCGAGCACCATCGCGGTGATCTGCTTCTTCACCAGGAACATCGGGTCGGCGCCCTCGGCCTGCAGCTGAGCGTGTTTGGACGAATAGATGAGGAACAACCCGATGATGGAGAGCACGCCGGCTCCGGTGATGAGCACGGGATCCAGGTGCCGGATCGGCCGCCGTTCATCGGCGAAGTGGCGTCCTGCGACCAGGTCCATCAGGGCGCCGTCGCCTTGATCGGATTGGTCTGGGGCAGGTGGAACAGCCCCTCCATGATGTGGCGAACGATCGGCGCCGCCGTGACACCGCCGAAACCACCCTGTTCCACCATGGCCACGACCACGTACTTGGGATTGCCGGCGGGCGCCATCCCTGCGAACCACGCCGTGTCCTGGAACCCCTGCCGCTGCGCCGTGCCGGTCTTGCCTGCGACAGGGATGCTCGACAGTGGGAACTGCAGGAACGCTGTTCGCGCAGTGCCGCTCACCGGGACACCCGACAATGCGGAACGGATGAATCGCAACTGTTGAGGCGTGTACGGGATGGGGTGACATTTCGGCTCGATCGTCTTCACCGTCTTGCCATCGGGTGTTTCGACGTGATCGGCCAAGTGTGGGCGACAGAGCTTGCCCCCGTTGGCTATCGAGCTGTACGCGGTGGCAAGCTGCAGCGGCGTTACCGTCACCGAGTCTTGGCCGATAGCGGTAAGGATCGAGTTCCCTGGGAGCCATCCGAAGGGATACACAGACTTGTGCTGCAGCGCGTAGTCGAATCCCGGAAGCGTCCCCCCGGCCTCAACTGGAAGATCGATCCCCGTCTGCGATCCGAATCCGAATGGGAGAAGATCGTTGGTCAACAGGTCGGTTCCTTTCGCGGATCCAGCGCTCTTGTCATAGAAGTCTGCCCCCAGCTTGTAGAACACCGTGTCGCAAGACACGCGGAGCGCTGATGCGAGATCCATGTATCCCGAGCTGGACTCGAAGTTGTTGAATGCGTGATTGGGGTCGAGCCGGTAGTAGTAGACGCTCGGGCATGGGTAGGAACTTTGCTCGTTGGCGACCCCGCTCCGAAGGGCCGAGAGCGCCACGAACGGCTTGAAGGACGAGCCCGGAGCGTAGACCTGGAATTCGGCTCGGTTCAATGCCGGTTGTCCGTCGCTCGAGTTGAACCGAGCTTTGTACTGCGCCGTCGTCATCCCCTGGACGAACCATTGGGGATCAAACGTCGGCCAGGATGCGAGGGCGATGACAGCGCCTGTTTTCGGATCCATGACGACGGCCGCGCCTGCATTCGCCACGAGGGACTGACCGGTAGTGCTGTCCGCCTGCCCTCGCGCTCGCATGATCCCACTGAGAAGCTGTTGTTCTGCGATCCGCTGGATGCGAGCGTCGATCGACAACACCACGTTGTCGCCCGGCTGCGGCGCCTCGGAGCCGATCGTGCGGATCTGTTTCCCTGCGGCGTTGACCAGATAGAAGCTTTTACCCTTCGTACCTTGGAGGTAGCGTTCGTACTGACGTTCCAAGCCGGTTTGTCCAACGACGTCGTTCTGGCCGTAGCTCGCAAACAAGGGTTCTTTGGTCTCATCGGCGGTTATCGGGCCGACGTTGCCGAGGATGTGCGCCGCAAGGTCGCCGTCCGGATAGTCCCGCACCGGGGCCTCGACCACCCGGACCCCGGGGAACTGCTGGGCGTGCTCGGTCACGTACCACGAGACCTGCTTCGGAACATCGAACGCGACCGGGATCGGTGCATACGCGTAATACCGCGGGTCCTTCAGCCTGGACTCCAGCGTGGAGAGCTTGATCATGAGCAGCTTCGAGAGCCGGGTGAGGACCGCGGCGCTGTTCGCGCCCAGGTCCTGCTGGTTGACCTGCACCTGAAGGCTGAGCCTGTTCTTGACCAGCGGCTTTCCGTGCGAATCCAGGATGTTCCCCCGCAGGGCGGGGGTGAGCACGGTCCGGGTTCGATTCGTTACCTGCTTGTCCTTGTACTTGTCCGCGGCCAGGACCTGAAGGAACCACAGTCGCGTCGTGAGCCCGATGAACATGAGGATCACGAGGAGGGCGAGGATGCGGAGCCGGCCGCTGGTGCGGTCCATCTATCGCCTCGCCCGGACCACTCGGCCCAGCCGCGACCGCTCGAGCGCGCGGCGGAGCAACGGATAGAACACCGGGGTGAGCACGCCGCCGTACACGCCTGCGAGGATGGCGATCTTGATGTCCTGGGTGAGCCCAGGGTTCGTGCGGCCGACGAGGAAGCTGGTGACCTCATGGAAGGTGACCCCCGCTGCGGTCCCCGCCGCGACGAGCATGGTGGGAAGCAGCGGCGACGGTGACGCGACGTAGTCGCGCGCGAGCCCGAGGGTGTAGCCGACCAACGTGAGCGTCAGGGCCGTCACCCCTTTGGGCCCGGGGATCAAGAAGTCCTGGGACATCCCCGCGATGAATCCGACCAGGGCCCCTTCCCGGGGACCTTCCAGCAGGGCCACCACGATGGTCACCAGGTACATGAGTTCAGGCACCACGCCCAAGAGTCTGATCTGGGAGAACACCGTGGATTGGAGCAGGAGCCCGGTGATGATGACCACGGCGATGGTCAGCCCGCGTCGGAACAACTCAGGCCCCGCTTCCGGTTTCGATGACGCCCACGACGTCCAGGTTCGAGAAGTCGATCGCGGGCTGGACTTCGATATGGAGATTAGGGTCCCCGGCCTCGGCCGGAAGCGTCCGAGACACCGTTCCGATGACGATCCCCGACGGGAAGAGTCCCGGCTGCCCATTGATGACATATCGCTTCGTCAACACATGATCACCTGCCGTCACTTCGGCGCCCACATTGACCAGGTTCATCAAGAGGAAGCCGCTGCCCTGCCCCTGCACCTGTCCGGTCGCGCCTGTGGACGCGAGTTGTGCCGCCACGCCGAAGTCCGGATCGTTCGCGAGCAGCACCACCGCGCTCGCCGTGGTCACGCTGATGGTCTTGCCGACCAGGATGGCACCATCGGGTCCGCCGATGATCACGGGCATGCCGACGCCGATCCCGCTTGCTGAACCTTTCTCGATGGTGATCGTCGATTCGTCGTTCGACAAGCCGCCGGCGATCACGTTCGCTTGCTCGACCTTGGACGGGAACTGGTTCACGACACCCGCCAGTTGCTCCAGTTCCGTGACGCGCCGCTGGAGGTCGGCAACAGCGATCTTGCCGGCATCGGCAGCCGCCAGCTGACGACGGAGGTCCTCGATGGTCTGCTGGTTGGTGGGCAGGTGCGCAAGACCTATGAAAAAGTTGCCGATCGGCCGCGTGACGGCGGTTACGGCGCGCTGCAGCGGCGCCATCGCTCCCGACATGGCCCGCCCGATGCCCGCGAGGGGCCCATCCTCCGGTTGGCTGTAGTCCAGGCTGATGACACCGATCGAGATGGCAACGAGGACGAACACGAGCAGCCTGGTGCTTCGACCCCGGGGCCTGACCACCACGCGGGGCTACCGCCGGCTCGGGCTCACCAGGACTCGTTGCAGGACTTCGAATTCCTCCAGGCACTTGCCCGAGCCCAGCACGACGGCCTGTAGCGGGCTGTCGGCGATCCGGACCGGCATGCCGGTCTCGTGGCGGAGGCGCTTGTCCAGGCCGCGCAGGAGCGCGCCACCGCCCGTGAGGACGATGCCGCGGTCCATGATGTCGGCAGACAGCTCCGGAGGTGTTCGGTCGAGCGTGGTCTTGATGGCGTCGATGATGGCGTTGACCGGCTCCTCGATCGCGCGGCGGATCTCCTCCGCACTGATCGTGATCGTCTTCGGCAACCCGCTGACGAGGTCACGCCCTTTGATCTCGGCGACGAGTTCCTCGGGCATGGGGAACACGGATGCGATGGCGAGCTTGATCGCCTCGGACGTCCGTTCGCCGAGCAGAAGTGAGTACTCCTTCTTCACGTGCTGGATGATCGCCTCATCCAGTTCGTCTCCGCCGATGCGGATGCTGGTACTGGTGACGATCCCGCCGAGCGAGATGACCGCCACCTCTGTGGTCCCTCCACCGATGTCCACGACCATGTTCCCGGTCGGTTCGTGGATGGGAAGCCCGGCGCCGATGGCCGCGGCCATCGGCTCTTCGATGATGTAGGCGCGGCGGCTCCCGGCAGCGATCGTCGCCTCTTCCACCGCACGTTGCTCCACTCCGGTTATCCCGGAGGGAACACAGACAACCACGCGCGGTTTGGCCAGCAGGCGCCGCTTGTGCACGCGCTGGATGAAGTAGCGGAGCATCTTCTCGGTGACGTCGAAGTCGGCGATGACTCCGTCCTTCAGGGGACGAACCGCCTGGATGTGGCTCGGGGTGCGGCCGATCATCCGCTTGGCTTCGGCACCCACGGCAAGGATTGCTCCAGTGAGGGTGTTGATCGCGACGACTGACGGCTCGTTGAGCACGACGCCACGTCCACGCACATAGACCAACGTGTTCGCGGTGCCGAGGTCGACGGCCATGTCACGACCAAGGAACCCTAGTACTCCCTCCGAACCCTGCGGACGATTCGTGGAAGAAGAGGAATGGTGAACCCTATCGGCCATGGGATTCTGCGCTCATTCAACAGGACTCCCCATGGAGTGGCAACCTATGGGCATGGAAACCATCGACGCGGCATACGCGATCGTCTTCCCCGGACAAGGTTCACAGTTCCCCGGAATGGCGGATCCGTGGGGCACACATCCTGCGGGCAAGCGCGTCCTGGAAGCATCCTCGGCCGCGCTCGGTCGCGACATCGTTCAGGGGTGCCATGACGAGACATCATTGGCGACGACGGCCTTCGCGCAACCAGCGTTGCTGGCGTGTGGGGTCGCAGCCTTCGAGGTGCTCCTCGCCGAGGGGCTCCCGGAGACAGCGATCGTAGGGGCCGCGGGACATTCGCTGGGTGAGTTCGCTGCACTCGTTGCGGCGGGCGTGCTCACGCTAGAGGGTGCGCTCGAGGTCGTCGTCATCCGCGGCGCCGCGATGCAGCGCGCGGGTGAAGAGCGCCCCGGCACCATGAGCGCGCTGTTGGGCGTCGGTACGGGAGAGGCCGAGGCGCTCTGCGACGACGCTCGCAGGGGCGATGTGTTGGTCGTGGCCAACTACAACTCACCCGCACAGGTGGTGATCAGCGGGAGTATCGCCGCGATCGAACGCGCGGAAGCGCTCGCCAGGGAACGGAAGATCCGTGCCGTCCGGCTGCCCGTCGCCGGCGCCTTCCACTCCTCTCTTATGGAGCCCGCCGCCGCGGTGGTCGTCGCAGCGCTCGACCAGCTGGAGTTCAGCCGGCCTCGGTTCCCCATCGCCGAGAACGTCACCGGTTCCTTGGTGAGCGACGCCGGCGAGCTCCGCGAACTCCTGGGGCGTCATGTGCGTTCCGCGGTTCGCTGGGAGGCGTGCGCGCGATCGCTCGCGGACGCCGGGGCAACGACGTTCCTGGAATGCGGGGCCGGGGACGTGTTGACCAAACTCGCGAAGCGTGTCGTGCCGGGGGCGCGCGCGGTTGCAGTTGGCTCTCCGGAGGCAGCGGCCATCGGCCTGGCGTAGCAGCCTTCTGCTTCGTCCGATATCCTCGGCCGCGTGACCCGCACCGCAGCCATCGCTGGCGTTGGATCCGCGATCCCCCCCAACCGCGTGCCCAACAGCCATTTCGAATCCCTGGTCGAGACCTCCGACGAGTGGATCCAAGACCGGACGGGTATCGTCGCCCGCCACTTCGCCGAAGACGGCCAAACCACCTCTGACCTGGCCGAACAGGCCGCTCGGCAGGCGCTCGAGAGTGCCGGGATCGGGCCGGAGCAACTCGACATGATCATCGTGGCCACCTGCACGGGCGACACCCCTATCCCCTCGACGGCAGTGTGGGTGCAGCGCAAGCTCGGCGTCCGCTGCCCCGCGTTCGATGTGAACGCGGCCTGCGCGGGGTTCTCCTACGCACTGTCCACCGGCATCGCGTTCGTGCAGTCGGGTGTCGCCGAAACCGTGTTGGTGATCGGCGCGGAGGTGCTCTCCCGCGTCCTGGACTTCACCGACCGGACAACGTGCGTGCTCTTCGGCGACGGGGCCGGCGCGGTCATCCTTCGTCCGACGGAGACCGGTGGCGTGCAGGGATCGATCCTGGGTGCAGACGGGACTGCGGCCGAGATCTTGCTCATCCCCGGCGGGGGTTCGCGGATGCCCGCCACCGCGGAAAGCGTCGCCGCGCACGAACACGCCATCCGCATGCCGAACGGCCGCGAGGTCTTCAAACGCGCCGTGGTCGAGATGGCGGCAGCGTGCCGACAACTCCTGGAGAAATCCGGCTACACGCCCGAGGACGTCAACGTGCTGATCCCCCATCAGGCGAACGCGCGCATCATGATCGCCGTCGCCGAACGCCTGGGTATCACCGGCGATCGTGCGGTGATCGATGTGGCGGAGGTGGGCAACACGTCCGCAGCATCCGTGCCGATCGCGCTCGATCGCGCGTGGCGCGCGGGCCGAGTGAAGGAGGGCGACCTGGTGCTGCTTACCAGCTTCGGCGCAGGGCTGTCGTGGGGCGCGAGTCTGCTCCGCTGGACCATGCGGGCGCCCGCATGAACAAGGTCGCCGTTGTCACCGGGGCCACGCGCGGGATCGGTCGCGCGACGGCGGAACAACTGGCCGGAGTCGGATGGACCGTCGCGGTCGGATACCGGAGCGACGAGGCTGCGGCGAAGGAAACGTTGGCGGCACTCGAGGCCGCGGGAACGCCGGGCCTGGCCGTCTATCTGGACGCGACCGACGAGACGAGCGTCACGGAGGCGTTCCGCCGGATCGCGGGGGAAGCAGGCAACGTCACAGGGCTGGTCAACAACGCCGGGTTCAGCCAGGACGGCCTGCTACTGAAATACAGCATGGAGATTTACGACAAGGTCATGGCCACCAACGTTCGAGGATCCTTCCTCTGCGCGCGCGCCGCGATGCGGGGCATGCTCCGGGAGAAGTTCGGACGGATCGTGAACATGTCGTCGGCGGTTGCCCTCCACGGGAACGCGGGGCAGACCGTCTATGCCGCGTCGAAGACCGCGCTCCTTGGTCTCACCAGATCGCTGGCGCGGGAGGTCGGGAGCAAGGCCATCACGGTCAACGCGGTGTGCCCGGGACTGGTCGACACCGAGATGACGTCCTATCTGGATGAGCGAGCCCGTTCCTACTACATGGACCAAACTCCCCTCGGCCGCACCGCGACACTCGATGAGGTGGCGTCGGTCGTTGCGTTCCTGATGTC
>JBDTXD010000035.1:0-9961 GCA_040006375.1 Actinomycetota bacterium | reverse complement strand
CAGCCTCTGCGAACGGGGGATCCGGACGTTCGAGCCCGCCACGCGGAACACGCTCGATCTCGCCGGCATGGCTGTGGCCCAGCACGAGTCGCACCTTCCGGTGATCGTTGATCCGAGTCACGCGGTCGGCAAGCGCCACCTGGTCGCGCCGATGGCGCTCGCCGCCGTCGCGGCGGGCGCGGACGCGGTGATGATCGATGTCCACAACGACCCGGAGACGGCGCTCTGTGATGGACCTCAGGCACTCTTGCCCACTGAGATGGCGGAACTCGGGGAACAGATCGCCGCGGTGGCCACGGCGCTCGGCCGCGAGATGAATACTTAGGACGGCACGCCCGGAGTCAGTTCGACGATGTGACAGGTGCTCCGCCAGCGGGTGATCGCCTCACCGGGGGGCCCGTTGCGGCTCCGGCGCCGGTCGGCGAGCGCAGCGGCCGCGGCCTCCCATTCGGCCCCTTCCAACACCCGCTGGGAGGCCACGAATTCCTCCAGGGAGGTGTCTCGGAGCTTCCGGCGCGTGATGACGACGAGTTCCTGGGCGTCGGGCACGCCGGGGACCGTCTGGTCCTCGGGGCCGGGTTCCTTCTGCGAGACCAGCAGGATCTTTCCGTTCTTGTAGGTGAACCATGCGGGGACGGTCCTTCGCCGCCCGCCCTCCTGCACCCCGACCCAGATCACGTCGGACTTCTTCAAACCGTCCTCGGTCTCCTTGCCCAGTTTCTGCGGCGCGACCTGCACGGCCACGGGTATCTCGATCTCCCCGACGATCTCCCCGTCCATGACGAACGAGACCACGTAGGTCCCAGTTTCATCGAAGACGGCGCCATCCACCCGGTCGATCTCCGTGGTGAGGTCCATGGACCCGATCATCCGCCGGATCTCGGGACCCCACCGATGGATCAATCGTCCCGAAGGCCCGTAGAACCGGACCTCCTCGTTCACGAACCCGGTCGGTACCTTCCAGGCCCGGTAGATCACGAACGACATCGCCGGCCCCGGCTGTCCCACCAGGTAGACGCCATCGGCGGAGTCCTGCCCGTACGCCTCCCAGACGCGGGCATCCACCACCGCGGCCGCGACGAGTTCTCCGACGGTCTGCATCATCGGGGGAAGGATAGCGAACGAACGCCGCCACAGGCAGTTGGTCGCTGATATCCTGCGCGCCACGAATGGCGATGGAGTCCGCCCTAACCGCCGACCATGGCTGATGACTCCTACCGGAAGGTAGGAGGCTGCCATGCGCACGATCGTCGCGGTAGGGATCGCGGGGTTCATCGGAGCGCTCGCCAGGTACGGCGTCGAGGCTCTGATTACCCGAGGGACCGGCACCGCGTTCCCGTGGGGAACGCTCGTCGTGAATGTCACCGGGTCGTTCCTCCTTGGGTGGTTGTTCGCTGCTCTGGTCAAGGGTCGTCTGAACGTTGCACCGTGGTTGAAGACGGGATTGACCGTTGGGCTCGTTGGCACCTACACGACCTTCTCGGCGTTCTCGCTGGAAACCTTCCGGCTCATCGAGGACGGTTCTTACGGTCTTGCCGGACTGAATGCCGCCGGGAGTCTGGTCCTCGGACTTGCTGCGGTCTCGGCCGGCATCGTCGTGGGACGTTCTGTCTGAACCAAGAGACCTCAGCCCCGTTCGTAGCTACGGAGCAGCCGGTCGGGTTCGAAGCCCACCGAACGGTAGAGCGCCTCCGCACCGGGATTGTCGGTGTTGACGCCGACGATGGCGTAGGTCATGCCCGCGGCGGCGAAGCGGCGTAGCCCCTCCAGGAGGAGTGCCCTCCCGAAGCCGCGACGACTCTGATCCGGATGCGTCCCGACCGGCTCGAAGGTGGCCGCGCGGCTGACGGGGTCGGTCCACGCGATCGTGCAAGCCGCTGCCCGGCCGTCCTCGTCGCGGAGCAGGAGATCCCACCCGTGCGGATACGCGGGGGAAGAGCGGAAGCCGGCGTATGCGGCAACGTACGCATCGAAGGGTTTCTCGCTGCCGAACGCCGCGTGCGTGACGGAGGCGCGACCTTCGACGTCATCGTCACCGACGGGGCAGACGCGTTCGTCTGCCGGGGCGCCGGCCGCCACGTCGGCCAGATCCCGCGTGAGGTTGAGGAGGCCGCCCTCAGTTGGGCGGAAGCCGCGGACCCTCCATCGTTGGATGGCGGCGGCCTCGTCCTCGAACTCGGTCCAGATGACCGGCTTGCCGTTGCGGGACGCCCACGTCAGCGCCGCATCCTCGAAGGCGGCCGCTCTCACCGTGTCCGTACGTGCCGGCGAAACGAACACGGAGAAGTCACCCTCTTCCGGATCGGAGGAGGCGAACCCGACCACCTTGCCGTCCTCCTCCCACATCAGGAACATATCGGCGAGCGTTTCCTCGGATCTGGGCGGCCATCCGACCCACCACGCCATGTCGCCGGGATGGGCAGACGCTCGGCCGGGGGAGGCAAGCAACCGCTCCGTGCAGAGCGCTTGCATCCCGCGCAGGTCGTCCCATCCTCGATACGGCCGGGTTTCCACCGGCGAAGCGTACCGAAGGGAGGGATGATCAGACGGTTCGAGAGAGCCAGAGCACCGGCTCGTTGATCTCGGGGAGCGAGGGCATCGCGTCGGCGGAGTCCCACATCCGAGCCAGCGTGGCCTCGTCGCTCTTCGCTGCGACCTCGTCGCAGAATGCCCTCCCGGCCTCGTACTGCTCGCGGCGCATCTCCACCCCGAGGAGACGTTCGAATATCGGATCACCCGATTCGCTCTCGCGGTAGCGGCGCATCGCTTCCTGGATCCGGTCGTAGGTGGAGAGCAACTCGCTTCCCACGCCGTGCATCACGTGCTCGCTGTACCCCTCCGCGGTGGCCATGAACGCCTGGATCCGCGCGAGCTTGAGGCGTTGTTCGTCGTCCATGACCGGGCCGAAGAGGGCTTCACCGCCAAGCGCCCTCTCCACCGAGCCGGGGTCGCCGGGGTCTAGGGAGGCGAGCCGCGACTGCACCCCTTCCAGGTCGATGGTCATCCCCGAGAGGTAGTCGTCGACCAGCCGGGCGAATCGTTCGGTGGTCCACGGGCGCGCGAACTCGAACCGGTGGGTGACCTCGTGGATGGCCAGGAACGTCCGGAATTCGGTGGGCTCCAGCGACCAGTCCCTCTCGAACTTCGAGATGTTGGCGGCGACGAAGAGCAGCGCGAGGTCGCCGCCGCGCGGCACGGCGATGTCGTATTGGCCCATCACGTGCTGCGCCAGGAATCCGAGCACGGAACCGATCTGCGTTCCCTGCAGGATCGGCCCCATCTGGGCAAGCATGCCGCCCAGGCCGGCCAGCTCGGATCCTTCTCCTTCGCCGCCGACCGCTCCCTGTCCGGCCCGCTCCAGGGCGTCCGCCATCCGCCCCGCCGCCGGCTCCATCACCGCGCGCAGGCTCTCCGTGTTGGCGTTCACCCACGCCGTACGCCGGACGGGTTGCACGTCGGCGAGTTCGGTCGGTGGTTCCAGGCCGGTGGATCGCGCGACGTGGATCTCTGCCACGCGGACGGCCTCCTGCAGGGAGTGCAGGTCCGCAGGATCGGGCTCCGGGTCATCCCCGGCCTCGACCACGGCGGCGATACCGGCCTGACGGGCCAGCTCCCAGTTCACAGGGCCCGAGGAGGACTGCATGATCCGCTGCAGTTCGCGGAAGAGCGGCGCATCCTTGAACGCGTCCGGGTCACCGCCCGGCGGGAAGGGGTTGTCCACCCCGTCATGCTACGACCGGGCCCGACTATAGGATGGCGCGCGTGTCAGACACGCGCACCCGCGTCACCTCCGAACCTCTCTCCGTGGACGAAGCCATGGCTTTCGTTGCCGATCCGGCGGCCGGCGGGACCTGCATCTTCGTCGGAACCGTCCGCGATCATTCCGCGGCGGGCGATGTCACGGGCCTTCGCTACGAGGCCTGGGACGAACTCGCCGAGCGCCGGCTGGACGAACTCGCAGTCGAACTCAAGTCCGGCTGGGACCTGCGGAAGGTTGTCATCCTCCACCGCACCGGCGACCTCACGGTGGGGGAGGCGAGCGTCGTCATCGCGGTGAGCGCCCCGCACCGTCCCGAGGCTTTCGAGGCGTGCCGCCACGCGATCGAGCGGCTGAAGGAGGACGTGCCGATCTGGAAGAAGGAGGAGCTCACCTCCGGCGAGGCGCACTGGGTGATGGGAAGTTGATCCGTGGGGCGTGACCTCGCGATCGACCTTGGGACGGCGACGATCCTCGTCTACCGCCAGGGCGACGGCGTCGTGTTCGAGGAGCCCAGCGTCGTGGCGGTACACGCCGGCACCGGCAGGGTCGAGGCGATGGGCGAGGCCGCATGGGCCAGGATCGGCGGCGACAGCGGCAACGTGCTGGCCATCCGTCCGCTCCGCCACGGCGCGATGACGGAGTTCGACATGACGCAGGCGATGCTCGAAGTCGTCGTGCGAACGTCGAGCGCCGGCCGGTTCCCCAAGCCGCGCGTGCTGGTCTGCGTGCCGTCTATGGCCTCCGAGGTAGAGAAGCGTGCCATCGAGGAGGCCGTCCGGTTCGCGGGAGGCAAGGGCGTTACCTTGGTCGAAGAGCCACTCGCGGCCGCGATCGGGGCCGGTCTCCCCGTGCACGAACCCATCGGCAACCTGGTCGTCGATATCGGCGGCGGTCGGTCGGAGATGGCGGTGGTCTCCATGGGAGGGGTGGTCAGCGGCAACTCGGTCGCGCTCGGAGGGTTCGATATCGATTCGGCGATCTCGGATCACATCAGGGAGATGTACGGCGTGGCCATCGGGGAGAAGGCGGCGGAGGAACTGAAGATCGCGATCGGCTCGGCCTTCCCGGGACCTGGTGGCAAGGCCGCCATCGTCATCGGGCGCGAGCTCTCCACCGGCAACACCGTCGAAGTCAAGCTCACCGAGGCCGAGATCCGTCAGGCGATGTCCGGTCCCGTCAAAGGGATCGTCGACGCCGCGCGACGCACGCTGGCCGAGGCCCCGCCCGAACTCACGCACGACGTATTGGAAACGGGCATGTTCCTGACCGGCGGCGGGAGCCTGCTCCGGGGGCTCGACATGCTGCTTGCGCAGGAGTGCGAGGTCCCCGTCCATCTGGTCGAAGATCCCTTGCGCACCGTGGTCACGGGGGCCGGCCACATGCTCGAACATCTCAGCGAATACGAGTCGGCATTCCAACTGGTGCGAAGGAGATAGCGCGATGACCTTCTCGATCGTCGGCGCGGACCTGGAGAACGGTGATTGGGGGGTCGCAGTGGCCTCGAAGTTCCCCGCGGTGGGGGCCGTCGTCCCGTGGGCGCAGGCGGGCATCGGCGCTGTGGCCACGCAGTCGTGGGCCAACACCACGTACGGGCCCGAGGGCCTAGCGCTCATGGGTTCGGGAACCCCGGCGAAGGACGCCCTGGACCACCTGGTTGACGCCGACGACCACAAGCCCGACCGGCAGGCGGGTTTCGTCGACGCGAGCGGGCGAGCCGCAACCTTCACCGGCACCGGCTGTAGCGAGTGGGCCGGCGGCGTCACGGGTCCGGGGTTCGCGGCTCAGGGCAACATCCTCACCGGCCCCGAGGTCGTCTCGGAGATGGCTTCGGCGTTCGCGTCCGCGGAAGGCGATCTGTGCGACAAGCTCCTGGCCGCGCTCTTGGCCGGCGACGCCGCAGGGGGTGATCGCCGGGGGAGGCAGAGCGCGGCGCTCTTGGTCGTTCGGGAGAAGGGCGGCTACGACGGATGGAATGACCGCTACGTCGATCTGCGGGTGGACGACCATCCCGCGGCCGCGACCGAGATGGCTCGGCTGTTCGCGATCTGGGACGACACGATGTTGGTTCGTAACGATCCGCTTTTGGAGCCCGCACCCGATCTGGTGACAGACCTCCAGCGACGGCTGATGGCCCTGGGCCGGTTCAACGGTTCCATCTCGGGCGACTACGACGTCGCCACCCGAGCCGGGCTAGAAGACTTCGCCGGGAACTACAACCTCGAGGGGCGGCTGCGGAAGGACGACCTCATCAGCCAGCTCTTGGTCAGGGAGATCCGTGACCTCACGCCGGAGATCGACGACTAAGGGCTCACCCGGATGAAGAGCCGCCAGAGCATCAGGCCGCCTTGGTAGAGGCTGAAGGCGATCGCGGTCGCGCACACCATCACCAATGCGATCAGTCCCAACAGGCCGACGGTCCGCGCCTGCCACGACGACGTGGCGTCGCTCCCGCCCGTGAACCAGGCGGTCATCGGTCCCCAGAACGATCCGTCCTGCGCCTCGGCCTCGAGGGCACCGTCGAAGCTGAACGAACCCCGGTCGCGGGAGCGCCACATCGTGAGGGCATAGGCGGTCGCGCCGGCGGAGAGCGCTGCCCCTATCACGATCGCGTACGCCATCTGGATGTCCCTCCGGGTCCCTTGCAGCGTACCGCTACTGCGACGTTAGCGGAAGGCATCCGTAGGATGTCGTGCACGTGAAGCGCTTCCTTTCCCTCCTGTCGGTCGCCTTGTTGTTCGTCGTCGCGTTCCTCTCGGGGGTGATCAGGCTGCCGTACTACTCGATCGGGCCAGGCCCGGCTCGTGAGGTCGCCCCCCTCATCTCGATCACCGGACACCGCGCCTACGGCTCGAACGGCAAGCTCGTGATGACGACGGTTCGGTTCGCCCAGCTGACGCCGATCTCGGCATTGGGTGCGTGGCTGGATCCCAACAAGTCGGTCGTCGACCAGCAGGTCCTGTATCCGAGCGGGCAGACCGTCCAACAGGAACAACAGCGGTCCATCTCGCAGATGGACCAGAGCAAGATCGACGCCGCCTACACCGTCCTTGGGACCTTGACCGCGTACCCGAGGGATCATGGGACGGGCGCGCTGGTGGAGAGCACGGTCGACGGGTGCGCAGCGGACGGCAAGCTCTTCTCTGGCGACATCATCACCCGGATCAACAGCACCGATATCTCCTCCCAAGAGGATGCGGCGAAGGTGCTGGAGGCGCAGAGATCCGGTGCCGCGATCGCCTTCCGCGTAACCGCCGCGGGCGAGACGGAGAACATCCAGCTCACCCGCGCCGTCTGCGGTGACTCGAAGGTGCCGCTGGTGGGCGTGAGTCTGCTGGACCCGTTCCCGTTCGGTATCCAGATCTCCAGCGGTGACGTCGGTGGTCCCTCGGCCGGGCTCATGTGGGCGCTGGGCCTCTACGACGAACTCACCCCGGGCGACCTCACCGGCGGAGCGACGATCGCGGGTACCGGCACCATCGACCTGGCGGGCAACGTGGGCCCGATCGGCGGGATCACCGACAAAGTGGTCGCGGCGCAGGATGCAGGGGCGAGCGTCTTCCTGGTCCCCCAGGATGACATGAAGGAACTCGCGGGCGTGGATACCAAGGGCATGCGCCTGATCCCGGTCTCGACGTTCGCCGAGGCCCTGAGTGCCCTCGAGGGACTCGGCGGCACGCTTGGTGGGCCCACACCCGCGCCGACACCATCTCCGGCCGCCTGAGATACCCTGACCGCTTGAACGAAGGGAAGAACTGATGGCCCAGGCCGGCTACCTGCCTCGACAACGTCGCTGGCCGTTCTTCCTGGCGGGCGGCCTCGTCCTCATCTTCATCCTGTTCACCATCTCCTCCGGGTTCGTCGTCAACCTGCTCTGGTTCCGCGAGGTGCACCTGTCGCAGGTGTTCTGGGGCGTCCTGAAGACGAAGCTGCTGCTGGGGGTCGTCTTCGGGATCGTGTTCTTCGCCGGACTGTTTGCGAACCTGTGGATCGTTCGGAAGATCACGCCCGAGACCCGGGTGCTCACGCCGGATCAGGAGGTCATCGAGAACATCCGCCAGCTGGCCGATCCGTACCTGCGCTGGCTCATACCCGCGGGCTGCGTGTTCCTCGGCATCATCGTGGGGCTCGCTGCGTCCAAGGAGTGGCAGACCTTCCTGCTGTGGCGGAACAGCGGCGGCGTGAGCTTCGGAAACCCGGAATCCCTATTCCACAAGGATCCGTCGTTCTACATCTTCACGCTCCCGTGGTGGAAGTTCGTCCAGGGATGGGTGTTCTCGACGTTGGTCGGGATCACGTTCCTGACCATCATCGGCCACGTCCTCTGGGGAGGGATCCGTCCGCAGGCACCTCGGTTCGCGGACAAAGTGTCGCCACAGGTTCGCGCACACCTGTCCGTGCTGCTCGGGCTCATCATGGTGGCGAAGGCGGTCGGGTACTGGCTGGGGCGATTCAACCTCTTGGGATCACCTCGCGGGATCGTCCAGGGCGCGTCCTACACCGACGTGCATGCGCAGCTGCCTGCGCTCTACGTGCTCGCGATCGCAGCGCTCATCTCCGCCGTCCTCTTCTTCCTCAACGCCCGCGTCAAGCTCTGGAGCCTTCCGGTGATCTCGGTCGTGCTCCTGGTCGCGGTCTCCGTCGTGGTGGGCACCGCGATCCCCGCATTCGTGCAGCAGTTCAGCGTGAAACCCCAGGAATCCCAGCGCGAGCAGCCCTACATCAAGGACAACATCGCCGGGACACGGGTGGCGTTCGGGTTGGACAAGGTCCACCTGACCGATCAGCAGGTCCAGCCGCTCGTCACCGCGGCCGACCTCGAGGCCAATCCCGACACCCTGTCGAACATCCGGTTATGGCGGCCGAAGGTGCTGGAGCAGGACTTCCAATCGCTGCAGCGGATCCGTCAGTACTACGAGTTCAACGACGTCGACGTGGACCGGTACACGATCAACGGTCAGAAGCGCGTCCTCATGGTCTCCGCCCGCGAGCTGTCTTCACCCGGCATCCCGAAGACCGGCGGCGCGTGGCAGAACCAGCACCTGGCCTACACGCACGGGATCGGCGTGGTGGCCGCCCAGGTGAACTCCTCCTCCGCCGACGGGTCACCGCTGTTCACGCTCAAGGACATCCCGACCAGCGGAGCGCCTACCATCGACCAGCCGCGCATCTACTACGGCGAGTTCCGCGACGCGGGCGGGCACCAGCAATCCGTGCCGTTCGTCATCACGAACAGCGGAACGCCCGAGGTCGACGTCCCGAGCGATACCGCGGCGCAGGAGAGCACCTTCGCCTACGACGGGAGAGGCGGGATCCCGATCGGCAACATCTTCCAGCGCGCGATGTTCGCGTGGAATTACAAGGACGTGAACCTACTGATCTCCGGGCAGATCCACTCGGACAGCAAGATCCTCATCAACCGCGACCTCCAGACACGGGTGCAGACGGCGGCCCCGTTCCTGACGTTCGACAAGGATCCCTATCTCACGGTCATCGGCGGGCGTCTGCAATGGATCTGGGACGCCTACACCACCAGTAGCCAGTACCCGTACTCGCAATCGGTGGATCTGCGTGACGCGACCGCGGGTCAGATCACCGGCGGATCCGTGAACTACATCCGCAACTCGGTGAAGGTCGTGGTGGACGCCTACGACGGGACGATGCACTACTACGTGTCAGATCCGAGCGATCCCATCATCCAGGTATGGGAGCGCGCGTTCCCGGACATGTTCACGCCGATGGCCGATGCCTCGACCGAACTCCAGTCTCATTTCCGGTACCCGGAGAACCTGTTCCAGATCCAGGCGACGCAGTTCGCCCGGTATCACGTAACCGATCCAACGACGTTCTTCCGCGGCACCGACGCCTGGCAGATCCCGAGCGACCCGACCTACTGCGCCGATCCGGTCAACGCCGCGCAGAGACCGTGCCTGGCGACCAACCCGGTGGGAGAGGCGCCGAAGATCGCCCCCTACTACCAGTTGCTGAAGCTTCCGGGCGCTGCGACCGAACAGTTCCAGCTGATCACGCCGTTCACCCCCGCAGGGCGTCCCAATATGGTGGCCTGGATGGCCGCGAACTCCGATCCGATCGACTACGGCGCGCTCACCGCGTTCCAATTCCCCTCCGACCATCCGGTCGATGGCCCTTCCACCGTGTTCGCGCAGATCAATGCAGACCCCGCGTTCTCTCAGGACCGGACCC